>JAHDBT010000227.1:0-2282 GCA_020630215.1 Bacteroidota bacterium | reverse complement strand
GCACAGGCTCAACTGGTTCAACAGGTACTTCAACTGGGGCAACCACAGGCTCAACTGGTTCAACAGGTACTTCAACTGGAGTAAGCACAGGCTCAACTGGTTCAACAGGTACTTCAACTGGGGCAACCACAGGCTCAACCGGTACTACAGGCTCTACAACTGGAGCAAGCACAGGTTCAACTGGTACTACAGGTACAACAACGGTATTAGAACCATTAGCAACTGGCGACGCAACAGTAGATGTTGGTGACAACGTTTATACCGTAAGCTTTGGCATTAGTGGTGGTAGCGGTGATTATACCGTAAGTGGTTCTGGCTCTATTGATGGTGGCGTGTTTACAAGTAATCCAATAGCATGTGGTGAAAACTATAGTTTCACAATTGCAGATATGGTAACAGGTGAAACATCAGACGTATCTGGTGATGCTCCTTGTCAAATAGTTATTGATTGTAATGATAATCCTATTATAATTACTCCATCACAACCAAGTTGTGATCCTATTGCAGGAACGTTTACAGTTGCTGTGACTATTTCTGGTGGCGATGGCGGTCCTTATGCAATTGACGGTACTTTATTTGGTACGAATACAGATATTGTAGGCAATCCATTTACCATAGGCCCAATTCCTGATGGTCAATCATATGATGTAATCGCAACAGATGGACAAAATTGTTCAAACACTTATAATAGTGGTGAAGTAGTATGTTCTAAGTGTCCAGAAGACATGGTTGGTAACATGCCATTTGATGCCATATTTGTTTGTGGTAATGATGCTACAAGTATAAGTGTAAGCGGATATGCTGCAAGTGATACCTCGTTTATTACTTATGTATTACACTCTGGAAACCCTCTAACAGAAGATAACGTTATCGCTTCCAATCCTGCTGGCTCATTTACTGGCAGTGGTGCAATTGCAACTAATGTAGGATACTTTATTTCTGCAGTTGTAGGGGTAAATGATGAAGACGGAAATGGTATACCTGATTTAACAAATGAATGTACAATTGTATCTGCTAACTCAACTTCTGTAACATTCTTAGACCCAATTTCTATTACTGTAGGTGATATTGAATGTGATGAAGATGCTGCTGAAGGTAATTACTCAGTAACAATTACAGGTGGTTTACCAGCGGCAAACCCTAGTGCGAGCTACTCTGTTACAGGAACAATGTCAAATAATGCTACCTTTAATAATCCATTTGTATTAGGTCCATTAAACGATGGTACGCCTTGGGTACTTAATGTAGTAGATGCTATTGGTTGTTCTGCATCTGAGAATGGAGATGTGAACTGTGAAAAACCAACACCAGTTGAATGGTTAGCATTTAGTGGAGAAGTAGTAGATGCAGGTAACCAATTAGTTTGGGTAACAGCTACCGAAATTGATAACGATTACTTTACGCTTGAAAGCTCTCGTGATGGTATTAACTTTACAACGGTTGAAACAATAACAGGCGCAGGTACTAGCTACGTAAGTAATACTTACGAACACCTAGATAAAGATGCCTTAGCAGGTGTTACTTTCTATCGAGTTGTACAACACGATTACAACGGTCAAACTAATAGTACCAATGTTATTAGCTTAACTAGAGGTGAAACTACATTTGGTATTGATAACATAAGCCCTGTACCAGCTACTAGCGTATTAAATGTTGTAGCTACTTTTGTGAAAGCAAATACACAAGCTTCGATTACTATTACAGATATTGCAGGTCGATTAATTGATACTAGCAACTACAATAGCAACGAAGGGGTTAATGTAATTACCTTAGATGTTAGCAATTACGCTACAGGTATGTACTTCCTTACTATTAGTGATGGTGCAAATACCGCAACTGCTAAGTTTGTGAAGTAAGCTTAAGCTTAATAACAATCAACCAAACAAGTTAAAAGTATTTAACTTGAAAGGCTAAAAAAATAAACGCCTCAATTCTAGCAATAGAATTGAGGCGTTTTTGTGTTTGTATAAGTGATTATTTTTTATTTCCGCCAAACCTAGGTTGTGGCCATTTTGCTTTAAATTTACTACGTTTTTTGTCCACGAATTACGGAGCAAATACTTTATGCTTGTCTGTTTTTGTATCTTATCAGAAGATTAATAGGCCGCAAACTAATCCCGTAAGGATGACTTGTTTATAGCAATATGCCCAAGTTTAATACAAATGCGTAGTTGTGGCCTAATAAAAAATAGCCAGTATGGGGTCACTCCTATGGCGTTTGAAAATCGGGAGACCTAATTTTCTATAACTCCCTAAAGGAGTTAAAAACTGGGGCAATTTTT
>JAHDBT010000226.1 GCA_020630215.1 Bacteroidota bacterium | reverse complement strand
TCTATTAGAAAATCTCTTTGCGGAAATTTGTAAATTTATTTTTTCACCATTCCTAAAAACCTTTAAAATGAAAAAAAAATATTTATTGATGTTGCTATTACTTACCCTTAATTTATTAGCAATAAAACCACAAAAAGTAAAAGCCCAATGTGCAGAAGGAGAACAAAAAATAACGATTGTTATGTCGCCAAGTCAGCAAGAATCAGCAGCTTCTTGGGAATTGACTTATCCCAATGGAGAATTAATTGGTTCGGGCACCTACTGGGAAAATGAGGTTGTTTGTATTCCTGAAAATGCTTGCACTATTTTAACGATGCGTGACAGTTGGGGATATGCATTTGAAGAACCGAGTCAATTTTACTCCATTTTTATTGACGACACCTTCTATTCGACCACTAGCGGAGATGAATTTTATACGATTCATCAAACGCCTGTTAATTGTGTAGATGGAAGTGTTTGTCATTCAGCCGAACCCGCTGTTTATGGAACAAACACCTCCGCCTTGAATGATAGTTGGTTCTCCTTTACCACCAACCAAAATGGCCATTATTTAATAGACTTATGCGATGTAAATTGTTCTACTACTTTAATGGTATATGATTATTGTGAAGAATTGGCATGGGATAATACGCCTATCAATAGTATTTCTGTTGCAGAAGACAATTGTGACGACACAGATGGCGAACAATTATTACTACAATTACCTGGAGAAGAAACTTACTTTATTCGCATACTTGATATAGATAATGACTGTGCTACTGAAGAAATCTCTTGGGAATTAAGTGATGAAGGAGCTATTGCAGGCTGTATGGATCGTTTTGCTTGTAATTATGATCCTTTGGCATTGGTGAGCGATCCAGAACAATGCCTTTATGTACCTGACGAAGCATGTATGCCCTTTGTAAATGCAGAAATGCTAGACAGTACCCTAATTATTGACAGGGTAGTTGCTATTGAGTTAAATACGCCCACAGAACTTAAATATGGCCCTGATGATCACTTGTGGCTCATAGAATCAGAAGCTCGTATATTACGAGTAAACCCTATCACAAAAACAAAATCGGTAGTACTCGATTTAACCAAAATGCTTGTTCCTGATGGCAATGGCATATATGCACTTGAGTTTCATCCTGAATTTGAGAGTAATCCTTACGTGTATGTTGTTTACACTCATGAGTTGGGTGAAGCAGGCACTTTTACTCGTTTAGCCCAATACACTTGGGATGGACTTATTTTAGGAGCAGAAACACCTTTATTTGAAGATATAGCAACAGGCATTGGAGTAGGCGAAATTGGCATAACGCCCGATCATAAACTACTAATGTCTGTTGGGCATGGATCTTATAATTTTCTTGGTGTAGATATTCCTTCACAAAGTCTATCCATTCCTCATGGAAAAATACTACGCATCAACTTAGATGGAAGCATTCCAGAAGATAACCCTTTACCTGATAGCTACATCTACTCTATAGGGCATACTGTAACAAGCGATTTTTGTTTTAGTCCAGACAGCACTATCTATAATTTAGAACATACTGAGCTTAATATTATTAGCCCCCTAAATAACTATGGTTATCCTGGCGTATCTGGTTATTGCGACGAAAATGATGAATTTTGGTATTGCAATTACTATGAAAACAATACGGAGCCGCTAACAGTTATATCAGGCTCGCCTAGTCCTCGTGCAAGTGGCTTTGTTTATTATGATCATCCTGCTATACCAGAATTTCAAAACACCTATTTATGGGCTATGATGGGCGTGTGTGGACAATTAGATGGGCATGTATCAAATATGCACATTATTGGAGATAGTTTAGCAATTTTAAATGAAGAAATGTATTTTGCTAGTACCGACAGAATAAGAGATATAACGATGAACCCGCATACAGGAGCTATTTACTATATTACCAACGACCCTAAACTTCCTAGCACAGGTTATAACCAAATTATAGAATACCGCAATTACGATTGGCAAGACCCTGCCGATACCCTCAATACAAGTATTGCTCCCTCTATAACAAATAACCCTCTTCAACAACAACAATTTGTAGAAATATATCCTAATCCTGTTTCTTCCCAAAGCCAAATTGTATTGTCTGAAAGTTTTATTGGGCAAACAATGGACTTGTATAGTTATACTGGGCAATTGGTAAAACAACTGCCAGTTACTAGTAGCAATCTTTATTTTGATAAACAAAACTTAGCAACAGGAACTTACTTTTTAAAAGTTTCTAATAAACTGGGTACGATTACTAAAAAAATAATTATCCTGTAATTGGTTTTATTGTTCAACTTGTTTTACAGGGACTTTTTTTCCTGTAAAACAAGTTTAGTAGCTTGAAACTGCTAAATCTAACAATAAACGGACTAAAGTCCATTCCACTACCCCTTCAACTCCCCATTAATCTTATCCACAGAAGCCTTCGCATCGCCATACAACATAAATGTATTATCTCTAAAAAACAATGGATTTTGTACGCCTGCATAACCCGTTGCCATAGAACGTTTCATCACAATTACGTTTTTGGCGTTCCAGACTTGTATTACAGGCATTCCATAAATAGGACTTGCAGGATCATCTTCGGCACCAGGGTTTACAATGTCGTTGGCACCTATTACTAGTACGACATCGGTTTCGGGGAGGTCGTCGTTTATTTCTTCCATTTCTAGTACAATATCGTAGGGTACGTTGGCTTCGGCTAGGAGCACATTCATGTGTCCAGGGAGGCGGCCAGCTACGGGGTGAATGCCGAAGTGGACTTTTTTGCCTGCCTTTCTTAATACATTTACCATTTCATAAACAGGGAACTGCGCCTTCGCAACTGCCATGCCATACCCTGGTACAATTACTACTGATTTTGCCTCTTCTAATAAGTCCGCTACGCCATCATGTAGTATTGCCGTTGCTTCTCCTGTAATGGCTTTTGCCGTGCCTGTTGGGGCATTACCAAATCCACCAAAAATAACCGAGAAGAAAGAACGGTTCATCGCCTCGCACATAATGATGGAAAGGATGGCTCCCGAACTACCTACCAAAGCTCCTGTTACAATCAGTAAATCGTTGCCTAGCATAAATCCTGCGGCAGCGGCTGCCCATCCTGAGTAAGAGTTAAGCATCGAAACTACTACGGGCATATCTGCACCGCCAATGGCCATTACCAACATCACCCCAATAAAAGAGGCAATCAAGGTCATCACAATCAAAGGCATCATACCGCCTGTGCCAGTAGCTACTACAAAAAAGTATCCTAAAATAATACAGGCAATTACGAGCAATATGTTTACCATATGCCGCCCTGGATAAAGCAAGGGTTTGCTCCGAATTTTTCCGTCTAGTTTTCCCCAAGCGATGATAGAACCTGTAAAGGTGATGGCTCCAATAAAAACGCCAATAAAAATTTCTACTAAATGAATGGCATGTGCTGAACCTGTTAAGGCGGCAGTTTTAGGGTCGAGGTAAGAACCAAAACCTACTAGTACGGCTGCTAGTCCTACAAAGCTGTGCAAAATGGCAACTAGCTGTGGCATGGAGGTCATTTCTACTTTTCGGGCTACCGAAATGCCTATGACCGAAGCAATGGCTATGGCAATAATAATGTACACTTGCCCTTCTACGCCTGGCCCTAAAACGGTAGAGACGATGGCGATGATCATTCCGATAATGCCAAATAATACGCCTCGTTTGGCCGACTCTTGCGAGGACAAACCGCCTAAACTAAGGATGAATAAAATGCTGGCAAATAAATAAGACGCTAATTGTATAGGTGCTGAAATCATGATTTTTGTTGTTATTATTTTTATCTTTTTTTGTCTTTAATTCGTAGAGAAAATTCATGAATTTTCTCTACTTTCAACAAGTTTATCTAATAAGGAAAAATACTTGACACTATACAGCGGTATAGCGAAACGAAACCGTCCTGTACCAAGTACTATGTACGCTCTACCCATTTTATTTCCTGAACATTTTAAGCATCCGATGGGTTACTAAAAATCCGCCTACAATATTGATACTGGCTACTAGGATGGCGATGAATGCTAGTATCGTCATGGGGTCAGATAAATCGTTGCGGGTTTGTAGCAAACCGCCAATGATGATGATGCCGCTGATGGCATTGGTAACGGCCATTAAAGGTGTATGCAGCGAATGTGATACGTTCCAGATAACCTGCCAACCGATGAATACGGAGAGGACGAAAACAGTAAAATGTTGCATAAAATCGGGGGGAGCTACTAGGGCTAGGAGGTATAAAATAGCACCTATTATTGCTAGGCTAGTAAATACACGTCTTGATTTTTGTCGGCTTAATTCTTCGGGCGATGCTTGTGCAACTGTTTGTTGCGTTGCTTCTACTGCCTGTTCTGCTTTTGGTTTTTGTGGGCTTACAGGAAGTGGTTCTGGTGGCCAGTTAATGTTTCCATTGTGGGTAACCATCGCCCTTTTTACCACATCATCTTCCATATTTATTTTAAAGTTTTCGGCTTTGCCCATATCATCTAACAGGTGGCAAAGGTTGTTGCCATACAACTGACTTGCTTGCGATGGAAGTTGGTCTAACTTGCCTACTATATAAACGCCATTGTCTGTTTGGTAAACTTCGCCATCTTTGGTAAGCACACAATTGCCACCTGAAGAAGCCGCTAAGTCTACAATTACCGAACCTGGTTTCATAGCAGCAACGTGGTAATCTAACACCAATTTGGGAGCTTGCCGTCCTGGAATTTGAGCCGTGGTAATAATAATATCTACCTCTTTGGCTTGTTCCTTAAATAGTGCCATTTCTGCTTCAATAAACGCTTTACTCATCACTTTAGAGTAGCCACTTGCAGTAGAACCATCTTCTTCAATTTCTACCGATAAAAATTCGGCACCCATTGATTCAATTTGTTCGGCTACTTCCAGGCGAGTATCAAAAGCTCGTACAATGGCTCCTAGGCTACGGGCAGTACCGATGGCGGCTAAACCTGCTACGCCTGCGCCAATTACTAGCACTTTGGCAGGGGCTACTTTTCCTGCGGCGGTAATTTGCCCATTTAAAAAACGGCCAAATAAATTGGCGGCTTCTATTACAGAACGGTAGCCTGCAATATTTGCCATTGATGAAAGCACGTCCATTTTTTGCGCCCTCGAAATTCTAGGAATGGCATCCATTGCAATGGCATTCACTTTTTTATCGGCTAGTTTTTGTAGGAGTTCTGGATTTTGGGCTGGGAATAAATAACTGAGGCACACTTGTCCTTCCTGCATTAAATCTATTTCGTTGTCTTTTACGGCTTGCACTTTTAGGATAATGTTTGCCTTTTGAAACAGGTCTGCTTTGGTCTGAATAATTGTTGCGCCAGCTTCTTCATATTGCGCATCGGCGAAGTTGGCGTTTTTACCTGCGTCTTTTTCTACTAGCACTTTAAAACCTTGTTTAAGCAGTCGTTTTACGGTTTTAGGTGTTGCGCCAACTCGTAATTCTCCGGGGTGCAGTTCTTTAGGAATTCCAACGTTCATAGTTGTGTTTTTGAATGGTGATTTGGGATGTTTGCGTTTTGATGATTGCCTTGACTCGTAGAGAAAATTCATGAATTTTCTCTACATTTGAAGATTGCACCTTTAAATTATCATTTTTTTTACACAAAACGGATTATAATTGTTTTTTTTTCCATTTTTTTTTAGTAAAGCATCATTTTTAATTACTTAAACCTTATATTTATCTTAGAATTGATTCCAAAATCCGTTTTAACAGTTTTTCTGGTCTAAAACAGGATGCTTCTTATCCTTATTTGACCAGTCTCCATTCTTTATTTATCGCTAACTTGTTCAAGCGGACTCACTCCTATAAACTTAAATCTGGTGGAAGCAACGAACATTAATAATCCCGAATATTTCCATAAGGTAGTTGATTGCCAATACGCCTGCCCTGCCCACACGCCAGTGCCCGAGTACATACGCCTAATTGCGGCACAACGCTACACGGAGGCCTACATGATTAACTGGGAATCGAACGTGTTTCCTGGGGTGCTAGGACGCACTTGCGACCGACCTTGTGAGCCTGCTTGTAGAAGAGGACGGGTAGAAGAAAAACCGGTGGCAATATGTCGCTTAAAACGAGTATGTGCCGATAACAAAGGGGAAGTAAAATCCTTAATGCCACAAATGCCCTTTCCTCAAAATGGAAAAAAGATTGCCTTAATTGGCGGCGGCCCTGCTTCCTTAACGGTTGCTAGAGATTTAGCACCGCTAGGCTACGAAATTCATTTGTATGATGAATGGAATAAAGGCGGCGGCATGATGCGTACCCAAATTCCTGCTTTTAGATTGCCCGAAGAAGTGTTGGACGAAGAAGTTAACTATGTGTTAGACATGGGTGTTCATACGCATTTTAATACTTTTGTAGATAGCATGGCTAATGTACTACAAAAAGATTATGATGCTGTTTTTGTAGGCACAGGCGCACCCAAAGGAAGAGCTTTAAAATTACCTGGCTACGAGGAAGCAGAAAAAAATATCCATATCGGTATTGAGTTTTTAGCCAGCGTTGCTTTTGAGCATACCGAAAAAGTTGGCAAAAAGGTAATTGTACTAGGCGGCGGAAATACGGCGATGGATTGCTGTAGAACCTCTATGCGTTTAGGAGCCGATGAGGTGCATGTAGTAGTACGTAGTCCTCGTAAAGATATGAAAGCATCGCCCTGGGAAATTGAAGATGCGGAACGAGAAGATATTATTATTTTGAACAACATGCCGCCTAAAGAGTATGTAGTAGAAAATGGACAATTAAAAGGCGTGCGTTTTGGAAAGGTACGAGCAGAATACGACGAAAATGGCAAACGCTCCTTGATTGCTACTGGCGAACCTGATGTATTTATAGAAGCGACCGATGTAATTATTGCTATTGGGCAAGACAATGCTTTTCCCTGGATTGAAAGAGATTTAGGAATTGAGTTTGGCAAATGGGATGTTCCTGTTTTAGATAAAGTAACGTTTCAATCTACCTTACCAAAAGTGTTTTTTGGAGGCGATGCTGCTTTTGGCCCAGAAAATGTAATTACCGCCGTTGCACACGGACATCAAGCCGCTGTTTCTATCGACCTGTTTTGCAATAGCAAAGACTTAAACGAACGCCTAGCCCCAATGACCAATTTGGTGAGCCAAAAAATGGGTATTCACGAATGGACTTACGACAATTATATTGCGCCCGACCTACGATATAAAGTAGCACATGAAGACAAAACAGTATCGCTAAAAGATAGAAAAATTGAGGTGGAATTAGGGTTTACGGAGATAGAAGGATTTAAGGAAGCACAACGCTGCTTAAACTGTGATGTACAAACCGTTTTTACCACCAACTTATGTATTGAGTGCGATGCCTGTACAGATGTTTGCCCAACCGATTGTATCACCTTTACCAAAAATGGCGAGGAAGACGATTTGAGAACCAGATTGAATGCCCCCGCCTTAAATTTGACCCAAGATTTATATGTTTCGGATATACTGCCGACTAAACGGGTAATGGTAAAAGATGAAGATGTATGCTTGCATTGTGGTCTTTGTGCGGAACGATGCCCGACGGCTGCTTGGGACATGAAAAAATATTTATATAACACAACAAAAACATACACCCATCATGGAGCAGGAAGTTGTGGTAAATGATTTGGTGATTCGGTTCTCTAATGTTAATGGAACTGGATCTGCCTCTGCTAACGAAATGTTTGCGAAATCCATTTTTAGGATGGGGATTCCTGTAACGCCTAAAAACATTTTCCCTTCTAATATACAAGGTTTACCAACTTGGTACGAAGTACGGGTAAGCGAAAAAGGCTATCTAGGACGTAAAGCGGGTATTGATATGCTGGTAGGTGTAAACCCTCAAACTTTAAGACGAGATATTGATAGCATTAAACCCAATGGCTATTTTGTATACGATAGCAGTAAAAAACTGCACGACGAATATATTCGAGAAGACTTGAATTACATTGGTATTCCGATGATTCAATTAGCGATGGATCATTACCCAAAACCACGTTTGCAACAATTGCTTAAAAACATTATTTATGTGGGCGCAGTTGCTACCTTGTTGGATATGGATATTGATATTATTAAAACCGTGATTGCCGAGCAGTTTGAAAAAAAGCCCAAGCTGATTCCTGCCAATTACCAAGCTTTAGAATTGGGCATTAACTACGTAAAAGAAAACCTCTCTCATCCACTTAATATCAGACTTAAAAAAGCGGATGCAGTAGGCGATGCTATTATGATTGATGGCAATGCTGCTTGTGCTTTAGGAGCCATATATGCAGGTGCGACTTTAATGGCTTGGTATCCTATAACGCCCTCTACATCTATAGCCAAAGCTTTTGAAACCTATTGCAAAAAATTTAGGGTAGATCCTGTTACGGGCAAAAACAACTATGCTTTTGTACAAGCCGAAGATGAATTGGCTGCTATAGGAATGGTGATTGGCGGTAGCTGGAATGGCGCACGCTCTTTTACCGCTACTAGTGGCCCTGGTGTTTCTTTAATGAATGAGTTTATTGGACTTTCTTATTTTGCCGAAATTCCTGTTGTATTGATTAATGTAGAAAGAGGCGGCCCTTCTACAGGAATGCCTACTCGTACACAACAAGCCGATATTATTTCTTCTGCCTATGCTTCGCATGGAGATACCAAACACGTTTTGTTATTTCCTAGCACGCCAGCAGAGTGTTTTGAGCATACCGTTAAATGTTTTGATTTAGCAGACCGACTCCAAACCACCATCATGCTTATTTCGGATTTGGACTTGGGGATGAACAATCACCTCTCTCCTCCCCTACAATGGGACGATTCGCAAAAATACGATTTGGGTAAAGTTTTATCGGCCGAAGATTTGGAAGAAATAGATAAATCAGGAAAAACTTTTGGTAGGTATTTAGATGTGGATGGCGATGCGATTCCGTACCGCACAATTCCAGGTACGCATCCAACTAAAGGTTCGTTTTTTACTAGAGGTACTTCGCATGATGAGTATGCGAAATACTCAGAACTAGGGGAAGTGTATTTGCGTAATGTGGACCGTTTAGCACAAAAATGGGATACCGCCAAAACGCTTGTCCCTGCTCCCGAATTTTACCAAACCGAAAACCGCAGTAAAGTAGGCTTAATATTTTTTGGCACTACTACCTACGCCGCCATCGAAGCAATGGACTTGCTACAGGAAGATGCTTTAACGATAGATGCGATGCGGGTAAAAGCATTTCCTTTTCACCAAAAAGTGGAAGACTTTATTGCCAATCACGAGCAACTAATTGTAATAGAACAAAACCGTGATGCCCAATTTAGAACTTTATTAATTAATGAGTTGGAGTTAAATCCTGCCCGTTTGCTTTCGGTTTTAAATTATGATGGCACGCCGATTACTGCCAAATATATTAAAAAACATATTCAATCGCAGTTGGTGGCGGAGGTTGGGTAGTTTTTTGGTAGTTGGTAGTTGAACGGCTGCGCTGTTTTTGAAGTGGCAGCTAAAATGCAAGCCAGAGGCTTGCGGCCCGTTATGCTCCAGCCGGGAGGCTGGAACAGGCGTTCATTTTTTTTAATAAAAATGAACGCAGGGTCAAGCGTCTCGCTTGAGCCGTTTGGGTTTCAAGCCTCCTGGCTTGCGTCTAAAAAATGTAAACCGCTTCGATAAACAGGTGGGTATTTTGGCATGTTTCATTTAGTTATAAATTTAACTTGACACTTCGCCAATCAATTCAAGGGGTCATGACCCATTGGAAACTACCTGAAAAAATAATCTTCTAGCAGAAAAACTCAGGGCTGATAAATTTAAAGTGTCAACTATCTTTTTTGATTACTGAAACATGCCGAAATTTTCCTATGGAAAACTTTAGCCGTCAGCAGGAAAACTTCATCATTCCTTGTTCGATATTCGTTATTTAATATTCAAAAAAAACCTGAAAGAGTTCTACTAAGTAATGGTAATCTGTAAATTAAAACCCTGATACATAAACAAATTAAAACATCAATTCATGTCATATATAAAACCAAAATTCCACCACCCGCTGTTGAAGAAGAATAAGGTGGGTTATGTAAAAACGGATTATGAAGGGGTTATCTCTACCCTATGTGCTGGCTGTGGGCATGACTCTATTAGTGGAGCCATTGTACAAGCTTGCTACGAAATTTCCTTAGAGCCACATCGCTTGGCGAAATTGTCGGGGATTGGTTGTTCTTCTAAAACACCTACCTATTTTTTAAGTAACTCGCATGGGTTTAACTCGGTACATGGGCGAATGCCTTCTATTACAACGGGAGCAAATATGGCCAATCGAGATTTAATGTACTTGGGTGTATCGGGTGATGGGGATACGGCTTCTATTGGGATGGGGCAATTTGTTCATGCTATACGTCGTAATTTAAACATGGTTTATATTGTGATGAACAATGGTTGTTATGGGCTTACTAAAGGACAAGATTCGGCAACGGCAGATTTTGGTTCTATTAGTAAAGCAGGTTCTGACAATCCTTACCAAGCAATTGATTTAGTAGGCTTGGCTTTAGAGCTGAATGCTACTTTTGTAGGTAGAAGTTTTTCGGGCGATAAATCGCAGTTGGTGCCTATGATTAAAGCGGCAATGGCGCATCCAGGTTTTGCTTTTTTGGATGTGATTTCTCCTTGTGTTACGTTTAACAATAATGCACAATCTACTAAAAGCTATTCTCACGTTAGAGATCATATTGAATCTACCTCGATATTTGATTTTGTACCTCATCAGGAAGAAATTACAGTAGAATATCCCGAAGGGAAAGGGGTGGAATTAGAATTGTTTGATGGCTCTAAAATTCAGCTAAGTAAGTTAGCTCCAGACTGGGACCCTACGGATAGATTTTCGGCAGTGAACCGTTTGCATAATGCCAAAGCTAGGGGGCAAATTTTAACGGGCTTATTATATATTAATACGGAGAGCCAAGATTTACACGCCAAACTCAAAAC
>JAHDBT010000225.1 GCA_020630215.1 Bacteroidota bacterium | reverse complement strand
AGTCATGTATAAAAGTATATCGTAAAGAATCTTGCCAAACACTGCCCTCCCAGTTTTGTAGAAAACTATCTGTAATTATATTATCAGCATTGTATACATTGAGGAATTGCAAATGATTTATCCAAGCACCGTCTTCCCAATTTTGAATGATACTAGTTATCAAGTAATTATTGCTATCGAATTCGTTGGTAATTCTGGAGCTATTCGTCCAGTTACCTCCATTCCAGTTCTGATATAAGGTAACGTTGGAATTATTATTTATATCGAAGGTTTTAGTAGATAGCCTCAAATTTGCCCAGCTAAAACCTGTCCAATATTGAGTTATTTCTGAGGTTAAATTATTATCCTCGTATTCGGAGGTAAATCGTACATCATTTATCCAACTACTACCATCCCAATTTTGGATAAGCTGAAGAGTTTCATTGTTATTATCGTCGTACTCAAATATATGTTTCCTGTTATTATCCCAATTAGCACCGTTCCAGATAAAGGATTGCCGAACAGTTTGTAAGTTATTAGCATCGTAAGTATAACTGCTTGAATCTGAAACCTCCCAATTATTAGCTGTCCAACGATCTATTCTTGATGCAATTCTGTTATGCAAATCATTCATAAGGTAAGCAGGGGGATTGTTATTATTAATACTAGCAGGGGAAAACGATTGAACTAGTTCGTTTTGTAATAGTAAGAATGGATCGTCATTTGTGCTTTGAGCAATTGTAGGAAATGAAAATAATAGTGCTACAACTAATAAGAAGACTTGTAATGATAGAGATTTCATATAAATGGTTTTTAGGAAAAAGATTAAAAATGATGAGATCTTTTAGTGCTTACTAAAAACACAAATTAGTTGATTTATTTTTATAGAAAAAAGACTTTTTTATGGTTTTATCGGCCTGCTAAGTGCATTCTTTTCATTGTATTTGTAAAAAAAATATAAATCAGCATGTATTGCAATTATTTATTTTTGCAAGTCCCTACTGTGCCTCCTAATTTTTATTTTTGTTGTATATTTGATAGGCATTTTGCACCAACTATCTTTGTTTGTAAGCATAAAAAACGAAACATATGATTTATAATAATTTAACATTGGTACTAGGAATTGTATTGATTGGAATGGTTATCTCTTGTAATATTAACAAAAAAAATAACAAGTATAGCAGTACTGTCAATGCTACAATCACTATTAATTATAAAGATTCACTAGAGCATCATTTTAAAAAGGAATACGTAAAAGGACATTTACCAGGATTTGTATTGTCTATATTTACAGCTGATAGTGTACACTTTATGAAAGGGTATGGCTACGCAAATATTAATGAGAAAAAGCCAATTAATGAAAATACGGTGCAAGGAGTTGCATCTATTAGTAAAACATTAATTGCAATAGGGCTAATGAAATTAGTAGAAAAAAATAAACTCAATTTAAATGAAGAAATCAACAACATACTACCATTTAAAGTTATCAACCCTCATCATAAAAATAGTCCGATAACTCTAAAACATTTAGCCACACATACATCAAGTATTAACGATGAAAAGTATTATGATAAATCTTATGTTTTTTCGAAAAAATTAGACAAAAGTAAATTTCCTGAAGCATGGGAGAAATATATTGAAGTATACAATGCCAATGAATTAATGAGCATGGAGGAGTATTTAAAAAAAGTATTTGAAAAAGGAGGAGAATGGGCAACAGCCAATAATTTTTTACCCAATAAACCAGGAACAAAGTACGAATATAGCAATATAGGAGCAAGTTTATTAGCCTACTGCATAGCCATAAAAACAGGAAAAGACTTCAAAACGTATACGAAAGAATTGATTTTGGATCCCCTAAAGATGAATCGTTCTGGTTGGAGTTATGAAACCATTGATCAAAAAAATCATATAACCTATTATAATGAAAGTTATAATCCCGTACCGCATTACAAATTAATAACCTATCCAGATGGAGGGCTTTATGCTACGGTTTCGGATTTAACAAAATACCTGCAAGAAATGATGAAAGGTTATCAAGGAACTGGGAGTTTATTACAATCAGCATCTTACAAAGAAATGATGACAAATCAAATACCAACACTAGATACACCAACTGGAATAATATGGGACATGGAAAATCCCTGCTGTATAGGACACGCAGGTAATGATTTTGGCATAGCAACAATGATGTTTTTCGATCCTAAAACAGGAATAGGTAAAATACTGTTTACCAATATTTCTATTGAAAAAGAGGAACAATCAGATCAATTTTATAGTATTTTTGGTAAAATGTTTAAATATGACTCACAAATAGCACAAGCTAGTAAATAAAAAGAACCTCAATTGACGGGCAGCACTAAAAATGTAAGTTGTTTTGTTATTCGTATCTTTG
Source organism: Bacteroidota bacterium (assembly GCA_020630215.1). Taxonomy (GTDB): domain Bacteria; phylum Bacteroidota; class Bacteroidia; order Chitinophagales; family UBA2359; genus JAHDBT01. The sequence goes on along the minus strand of JAHDBT010000225.1, from coordinate 8,590 downwards.
AGAAAAATGAAAAAGGATAAAAAAAAGTTATCTTACCCTACTCAGTATAGCTCTAATCTGTCGCTAGAAAAAACGCCTTTCGGTCATCGAGCGTAGTCGAGATGTCCGAAAGATGCATGTACACCTATTTTTTCGCTAGTTTAAAGCCCGCTCATTGGGTACATTCGGCTACGCTTAGTATATCACATCTCGACTACGCTCGATGACCAATGAGCTATTTCCTGTGATATGGTGAACAGTAACGTTGTTTTTATAAATAGATTTGTTACCCTTTAAAAAAAAACACCCTGCTAAAAATGTCTTTTTCTGCTATTTCCCATCAAAAAATAAGAGGCTATGCAGGATTTTTTTGATGAAAACTATTGAAAAATCTCAATTCCATAGAAGGTTTTAAAGGGTAACAAGTCTAATGTTAATACCTCACTTCATTCACCCCAATAAAACTCACGTTAGGTAAATACTTGTTAAAATCGGCAATCGTTACATTTCCATCTAGGTTAAAATCTCCTGGTAAATATAGGTTAACATTACTGCTTGTTAGGAGATAGGTATTGTAATCGGCATTAGAAAAAATACCGTTGGCAGTGGCATCGCCTGCATACATTCCATATACGCCGCTGCCAGCCATATCTACTTGCTGATTTGGGCCATAGGCTTGGGAGTTGCTAATTCTAAAATCGTAGGGTAAAAAGTTGGGGAGGCTTCTGGTGCGGTTGCTAAGTACATCTAAATGGTTGCGGTGTCGTACTATAATGCGGTAGTCAGTATTACTGCTTAGGTTGTACAGTTTTACGCCACTCGTCATGCCATCTATGTCTACAATTCGCCCATCCGATAATAAATAGGCGGCGTGTTGTTCTATTAAGTTAAAACTGCCATCTGTTACAATTTCTACAAGCACCCAATCTACCACATTGCTAGGAATACTGCTAGGATTCGATACACTTTCGCCGCCGTTATAATTCCACGGGGCAGTATTGTAGGGTTGTGCAATAGGCAATAAATTGCTAGAACGCAAGGTGGTGTTCATTATATTACTGCCTGAATTGTAGGCGCCCTCTAACATTACATGCAATTCTAAAACGGTAGGTAAAGTGGTAAATACACTTGATGCAAAATTAGTAGTTGTACTTGCCGAACATTGGGCTTGTACTTGAAATTCGTAATCGGTGTTGGGCTGTAAACCATTAATGGCAATGCTATTGTTATAGGTAGTAAGGGTAGTCCATGCACCACCACTAGTTGGGCGGTATTGTATGGTAAAAAGGGAGTGACTTGTTCCCGACCAACTTAAAGTAGCGGCATTGGAGGTTATATTGCTTGCACTTAGTACAGATGGTACGCCAGTAATGCTTACGCCAACAGCAGTTAAATCGCTTTCGGCATCGTAGCAAGTAACTTCTCGCACACCTATGGCTCCTGCTCCGTTGGTGGTCCAGGTAACCTGAATGTTACTTGCTGCGGTATTGCTAGGTGTGTAAGTGCCTCCTACAACTTCCCAACAAAAGGTAGAGCCACTTTGTGGGGTAACGCTGTAGGTTTCGGTTGCGCCCTCACATACTTGTAGTGGCCCGCTAATAATTGGCGTGGTGGGTTTCATAAAGCTGTAGCAAAAATCGCTGATGTGGTCAATTACCTCCTGCCAATAAACAGGATTGTCGGGTTCGTTATCCAAGCCAAAGCTGCCGTTAAAGTCGGTCCAAAACTCATGTCCTTCTCCTGGGTATAAAGTCATTTCGCTAGGCATTCCTTGTGCAAAAAACTCAGGACGCATAGCTTGTGTGCCACATACATCTGGCATATCTAAAATGCTGGCAAATGGCTCGGCACAATTGGGCGAAACAATAATATCGCTCGTGCCATGAATCATTAAAATAGGGGGTGCGTGTGGTGTTGGATTTATCATGCTTAAATCGCCAATTGCACCTGCTAAGGATACTAAGGCGGAGGGCGTACCTCCAACTGTGTTGCCAGCTACGGTTGTGGTTGTGTAGGGATTTAGGTTGGTAATTTCTTCAATAGGACGGCTGTGTAACAATCCTAAATCGTCGGCAATGCTAAAGCCTAGGAGATTAAATTGTTCGTAGGTAGAGGGGAATAAGGCTGCTCGTTCTGCTTCTTCTACATAGGAGGCGTGTATGCCTGCAAATGCGCCGGCGCTGCTGCCTACAAAGTAAATATGGTTGGTATCTATTTGTAAAATAGTGGCATTGTGTTTTAAAAATCGGATGGCTGCACTGGCATCTTGTGCGCCTCGGTAAACGGCTCGTTCGGCACTTTCTTCATCGCCTACATCTAGGTTAAGGCGGTATTGCATAGATGCAGTAACATAACCTCTAGTCGCAAAAGTATCAATCCACGCTTGTATGTCGTCGTTGTTTCTGGTGCCACCTGCTGGAGGTACTACAAAGCCTCCAGAGTGAGCAAAAATAATGGCTGCTCGTTTGGTAGCTGTATCATTATCAGGAAAAACAAGGTCCATCACTAGGTCGGTCGAAACATAAGTTTCGGTACCTAAAGTAGCAGTTAATACAGACGGTGCATCCATAGAATAATCTAAATCGTCTTGATAATCGCTTAAAAAGTTGCCTTGTAAATAACGGAAATTGTTACAGGTTGCATTGTTGATGGAGGTGATATTTACGGTAAAATTAGCAACTTCGCTTTCGGTTTCGTTGCAACTAATTGCTCGTGCGCTTACTGTTCCTGTTGGGTTATTGCCCCATTGCACATCAATGCTGGTGCCATTATCTGCTACAATATTGCCGCCTACTACATTCCAACAATGCGTTTCATCTGCTTGCGGATTGGCAATGCTGTAGGTTTCAGTTCCTCCTAGCAAAACGGCATTGTTTCCTTGTACAATTGGTGTGGAGGGCATCATTAAGTTGTAGGCAAAATCGGTAATTTCTTGTTGTATAAAATCCCAATTATCGTTTGGACCGCCTGGCAACCAAGTACCATTTAGTACGTTCCATACTTCGTGGCTAGGGGGAAGTTCTCCTACAAAAGTATGTAGCTCATAAGGCATTCCCAAATCATTAAAACGCTGCGACATTTGGTAAGAACCGTAGAGGGTAGGCATGGTTAATAAAACGGAAAAAGGTACGCCTTCATCATAAGGTACAACGGCATCGTTTTCGCCATGAAACATATAAATCGGCACATAATCGCTGGCATCAATAAACTCAACATCGCCTACTGCGCCCCAGCACGAAAATACGGCATCGGGTTTTGGGTGATGGTTGGTAATACCAAAAGTTTGTGAGCTATAGGGACTTAATGTTTGTATTTTTTCGATGGGATGTTCGTTAATTACCCCTAGGTCGTCGCCATAAGGGCTACACCCGTTGCCATCATAACTTTCTGCTTGGCTTGGGCGTTCTGCATCTGTTAAGTAGGCCAAATGTACTGCGCCAACTGCTCCTGCGCTGCTGCCACCAATAAAAATGTAATTGGTGTCGATGCCTAGTACATCGGCATTTTCTTTAAGGTAGCGAATGGCGGCACTCGCATCCTGCATTGCTCGGTACACAGCACGGTAGCCGCTAGGTTCGTACAATACATCTGCGCCAATTCGATACTGGTAAGTTGCTGCTACATAGCCTCTATTGGCAAAGGTATCAATCATGGCCATCATGTCTTGGTTTTCGAGTGTGCCAGATACAAAACCGCCGCCGTGTCCCCATAGCATTACGGGGCGTTTGGTTAAGGCATCGCTAGGATTATCAGGAAAACGGACGTGCATTCTGAGGTCGATGCTGCTGGTGCCTTCGCAACCTAGTCCTAGGTTACCATTAAAATCTTGCACGTTTTTGGCGAAGGTGAGGTTGTATAAAATGCTGCTGTTAAAGCCTTTGGCTTTGTAACGGTTATTGGTGCAGGAGTTTTGAGCATGGGTAAAAATAAAGGTATTGCTTAGTAATAAGCATACGAAACTTACTAATAGGGTACTTATTTTGTTGAACATTACTTTTGGATTTTATGCTGATTAGAGGAGGCTAATTTAATTTTTTTTTATTATTTTTTTAATAAAATGGAGGATTATTTTTCAATTGTTGCTAAGTAGTTTATCAAGTTTAAACCACTTTATTCTATTAAATAGAATAAAATTTTTCATTTACTGGTCACCTTTTTAAGAAAGGGGTATTATAAGATAAAGGAATTAATACTGACAACTCTTTTTTTATCGTTACTTAGTGAATGAGAAAAAATAAACTCCACCACTTTGATTATTCTTTTCTTATTATTGATGCCCGCAAGCGGTTCTCTACACTTAAATATCCAAAGGGATATTTATTTTACTGCGTAAAAACCGTTCGTTCATACAAATACTCGCAATAGCTCGCTATTGCTGCGTTTTGCGCCTTGCCTTGAAAAAAACAATCGCACATCTTGGTGGAGTTTATTTTTTTCATTTCACTTAGCTTTTAATTGCTTTATTTTTTTTGAAAACGAATTTCAGATAAACCCTAAATTTGGTTTTGTTTTTGTACCATTCGGAGGGACCTATTTACCAATAATAAGGAAAATTATTAGCCATTTCCCCCAAAATGTAGTATTATAGCGTAACTGAACAAACACTAACTACATTTAATTCACTTCAAATTTATAATCAATGAAAAATTTACTGGTTAAAGCAACAAGTTTTTTTTTACTTTGCTTACTACTAAGTAGTACCTTTGCCGAAGCGCAAAGTAGTAGAGGTAGAATGCAAAAAACAGAAGTAAAAAAAGTACCTACTCAACAAACAAACCTACAAAAAGCTCAAATACAAGAGCCAGAAAGAGCAACTACTACTGTTACAACACTAGCAAAAGGAACCGCTTTTGCTGTTGCTACTACTCAGGCGTTAACTTTAGAAGAACTCGAAGCCGTAGAGCCAGGAGCGTTAGTTGTAACAAGTGTGCCTGTGGTTTTAAAAGAAGCAATTGTAATTAACGAAAAAATAAGCATACCTATAGGAACGCCTGCTAAATTGAGCATTACTTTTACTAGAGGAGAAAACGGAATTCCAGATGCCGCAATTAAGCTAACAGAACTTATCTACAATAAAAAAGAATACAACCTAGCCTCTAATACTTTAAATGCCAGTACAGTAGATGGATTGTGGGGCTTATATGAATCCAGAGCTGGACTTTCTGCCGCAAGTAGTTTTGAAACAGAAGTGCCACCAGATTTTCGTATGAATTTTACCCTAGATGAACCCGTGTTAATTGGTCAGCAAGAGGCAATTAATGAATTAACACCTATGCCAACAAATCCTGAAATGAAAAAAAAGATGCTAAAAACACGAGGACGATAATAATAAATACAAGTAATGACATCTCCTAAAAAAGGATGCCATTACTTATTTTTAAAGAACGAATACGCTACCTTAAATCAGCATCGTTTATATACCAACTGCCAACTACCTGCTACTAAAAATTTACTGACTAATTCGTCCGAATGTCTCCAAAAACACTAGTACAAGCCAATCAATCACTTCTAAAAGCGCAGCAGCAATTAGAAACAACAAACCGTCCTTTAGCGGAGGTTTTAAGCACTTTGCAAAGTGTGGCGGAGCTATTTTTGCAAGCTGGTAAATGGGATTTGTATGTAAAAGCAGGAATTCAAATAATCATATACCATATTAAAAGCTTGCAGTACGATTTGGGTATTCAACATGCCAAATTATTACTAGAAATAATAACAGAAAAACAAATTGCCGATCCCTTAATAAAAGCCAATGTGTGCGAAAAAATGGCAACTTGTTTTTATTGTAAAAATCAATTTACACAAGCCCTAAATTATTATACAGAAGCTCAAAGTTTAGTACAAAAAACGCCAGAAACAGCAACTACCCAAATTTTACTAGCTCGCATTTGCCACAACCTAGCCAACTGCCATTTTAATTTAGGGAAACTCGAAAAAGCCATCCAACAATACGAAACCGCATTAGCTATCCGACAAAAAGTAATAGCCCCCAACCATCCCCAAATGGCAAGTTCGTTTATGGCTTTAGGTAGGTGTGCGTATAAGGTTGTTGAGCGAAAAAAAGCACTGCTGTTTTACCAAAAAGCCCTCAATATATACCTCCAAAATTACGGCAACAATCACCCACAAGTTGCCTATGCCTATGGTGCATTAGGCGAAACTTATTTTACCTTTTATCAATACGAGGAAGCCCTCAATTATTACCAGAAAGCATTAAACATTCGTTCAGCTGTATTTGGCAAGGAGCATCCAAGTGTGGCTTACTGCTATGCTTACATGGGCTTAATTGCGTTTAAGAAAAGAGCTTATCCAGAGGCATTAAATTATTTTCAAAAAGCCCTAGCAATTCGGCTAAAAGTTTTTGGTGAAAATCATTCAAGTGTGGCCTATTGTTACATGTACATGGGGCGAGTTTGCCTGATGGAACAACAACACGAACAAAGCCTCGATTATTTTCAAAAAGCCTTGCTGGTACGCCAAACATTGTATGCAAGTCCGCACTACGAAATAGCCATTATTGACGATTATATTGGGCGCACCTACCTTGCACAGCAGCAACACGAAAAAGCTTTGCAGTTTTTTCAACAAGCCTTACACAATCTTATACCTAATTACGCCAATAAGGATGTGTACGATATTCCTCCAACTGATAAAAACTTATCCTTTTTACGCTTATATAAAATCCTTGAGTCTAAGGCAAGAGTTTTTGAGCAATTGCATCAACAAGATAAAACACAGCTTAAAAATTTACTAGCAGCATATGCTAACAATGATAAATTGGTTGCCCTTGTTAACCAAACCTTACAGGGCTACAAAACCGATGCATCCAAATTATCTTGGGGAGAAGGGATGATGTTTATTTATGAAGATGTTATTCGGTTGGCTTTGGAACTAAATCAGCACCCACAAATTAGCAAAACTACAAGCATTCCATTAACGGATATTTTTACCTATATCGAAAATAGCAAAGCCGCCTTACTGCGCTCCAATCTCAACGAAACCCAAGCAAAAATTACCGCCAACATTCCTGCCGATTTACTAGCACAAGAAAAAGACTTAAAAATTGAGCTTAATCATTTAGATAAAAGTATTGTAAACCTAGAAGCCATCGGCACTAAAAAAGAGGATGCCGAATTGTTAAAACTGCAAAGCAACTACTTCGATGCCAAGCAAGCTTACGACCAACTCATTCAACAATTTGAAGACAAGTATAGAGCGTATTACAATATTAAATACAATGCGACTACCGTTAGCATTACACAATTACAAAGCTGCTTACAAGCAAACACCACTTTAATAGAATACTTTGTGGGCGATAAAAATATTTTCATTTTTAAAATTAATTCAAATAACTTTGAAATGAAAAGTTTGAAAAAGCCTCGTGATTTTGAGGAAATGCTATTGGCTTTTGATGAGTTTATTAACAAGCAGAATAAAGGCTATTATTGTGAGTTAGGACAGGAGTTGTATGAGGTGTTAATTGCTCCTTTAGCATTAAATTTGGAGGAGGGAAATACTAGTAAACAACAAGAACTTATTATTATTCCAGATGGCATGTTGGCACGTTTACCTTTTGAAGCTTTACTTTACAAATCGGTTAGTAAAAAGCAGGAATACAAGGACTTACCTTATTTGTTAAATCATTTTTCTATTCGATACCATTATTCCGCAACCTTATGGTATGAAAGTAAAATGGTGAGTCGGCAGCAAGTAGGAGGCAAAAACATTGCCCCTAGTTTTGCAGGTTTTGCTCCTGTTGTATATGACGGTTTAGTGGGCGAAGAAAAGGAAAGTGAACGGGGAAGTGTTTCGCCCTATAGTGGCAAGCGCAGCGTAGGATTAACGATTAGAGGAGAACGCTATGCCGCCCTTCCTTTTACCGAAAAAGAAATAGAATCTATTAAGAAACTGTTTGAAGACAAGGGCTTATTTGCTACGAGTTTTACTAGAGAAAATGCCAATGTAAAACAGTTTACGCAATTGTTAGAAAAAGAAACTTTTCAATTCATCCATATTGCTGCACATGGCGTATACAATGCCAATCAACCAGATTATTCGGGCATCTTGTTTTCGCCTAGTGCAGAAGACGAAGCGGAAGAAAAGGAAGACTTAATTACTATTCAAGAAAATGAAACAGCGAACAATAAAACCAAGCGAGCAAACGAGGAAAATAGGTCTAAACAGTACGAAGAAAACATTTTGCATATTAGTGATACCTACCATTTTAATTTGCGAGCTACCGATTTGGTTGTATTGAGTTGCTGTGAAAGTGGCATTGGCAAACTAGCAAAAGGAGAGGGGATGATTGCTATGAATAGAGGTTTTTTATATGCAGGAGCTAAAAATGTAATCTATACCCTTTTTAAAGTTTACGATGAAGCTTCTTGTGAGTTAAGCACCCAATTATTTACCGCCATTTTAGCAGGCGAGCCTTATGCAAGTGCTTTGCGAAAAGCGAAATTACAATTAATAAGAGCGCAAAATTTAGCTCCCGTGTATTGGGCAGGGTATGTTTTGATTGGGGGGTGAGTTGTTGATTTTTTTGTTTCTAACAGAAAATCTAAGTGAATGAGAAAAAATAACCTCCACCAATTTAATTTATTCTATTTCCCAA
>JAHDBT010000224.1:7352-10999 GCA_020630215.1 Bacteroidota bacterium | reverse complement strand
TTTTGCTTGCCATCTGGAGATGTCAAGTACAGTTGCTCCGAACGGCTATTCAGTAGGTAATTGAAAATTTTTTTTGCAAAAAAAAGGAATATCAGTAAATAAACTACTACTACACCGCAATCGTATTATATATATAAAAGGAGTGAGCATCCACCACAAATACCCACTCCTTACCGTCTCAAAAAAAGATACTTAAATTACTTATTGCTTAATATCGAATCAAATCCACCCCAATAACACTAGCATTGGGTAAGTAACTATTAAAATCATCAATCGTTACCGAACCATCCAAATTAACATCACCTTTTAGGTAATCGTTTATTTGGGCAGATTGGGCGGCGTATTCATTAAAATCTAAAAAGGTAAACACTCCATTGGCATCTATATCACCGCTGTGCATACCGTATACCGAAGCGGCTAATTCCTTGACTTGACTATTGCCCTCGAAGACATTATTTACATCCGTAAAATCGTAGGGGCTGGTGTTGTTTAAGGATAATGCGCTTGCGCTGCTAATATCCAAATGGTTGCGGTGTCTAATTACAAAATAGTAATCGGCACTAGCAGAAAGGCTGTTAAATTGTACGCTGTTTACAACATCCGTACCACTTGCATCTACGGATAAAAGCATTCCATCGTTGCGTAATAAAACGGCTTGTGTTGCTAGTACGGTGTTAGGGTTGTTGGCATCACGGGCTTCTAGTAATACCCAATCTACTACATCGCTAGGGAGGGGCGTAAGACTTTCGGTGCCGCTGTAGTTCCAGGGGGCGGTATTGTAGGGTTGGGTAGTAGGGATTAGCCCGTTGCTGTTTAAATCGGTGGTCATGGTGGAGGCGGTGTTGTAAGCACCTTCTAGTAGGACTTGTACTTGTAGGGTGTTTATAATAAACACCACAAATTCATCTTCCACCATATTGCCGTCGGGATCTTCGGCGGTAATGGTAATGTTTGCTTGCCCTGTATAATCGGTTGCCGATGTAATAATAATATCGCCGCTGCCATCCACACTTACCATTACATTGTTATTATCGCTTGTGGCGGAGTAGGTAAGGGTAAGGTCGGTGCTGTTGAAGGTGCTGTTGGCATTGCCTGCGGTGTAAGTGCCAAAGTTAGATTGTAGGGTAGCATCTGCTATAGGAGATACTACGGCAGCAGATAGTTGTACGAGTATGGTATCAACTTCTGCAAAACTCCATTTGCCTGCGCTGCTTTGGGTGCGTACACATACATAATGCTCGCCATTGGTTAGGTTTGCAGGCAAAGTAATGCTGCTGTTTACGTAAGTCGTATCGTTGCTAGTCGTAATGGGTAAAGCCGTGCCATTTCCTACGCCAGGGTCGGTATCTAAATAATACTCGGCGGCTACAATGGTGTAAGCATCGGTATTACCTACCGTAAATTGTTGAGGGGTAGGGAAGGACCAAGTGCCATTGTTGCTTAATGTGCGAACATATAAAGTATGTGCGCCAGGTGCTAATCCTGTAGTAGGAATTTCTTCATCAAAATCAACCGCAGGGCCAGCAGTACCAATGTTTAAAGCGGTGCCATTTCCAAAGCCAGGATCGGTATTGAAAAAGTATTCCGCAGCTACGATTTCGTATTGGGTGTTGGCAATGGTAAATTGTCGAGGGGTAGGAAACGACCAAGTACCATTACTACTTAAAGTACGAACATATAAAGTATGTGCGCCGGGTGCTAAACCTGTAGTAGGAATACTATCGTTAAAGTTTACAGATGCGCCAGCCGTACCAATGTCTAAGGCGTTGCCATTGCCAAAGCCAGGGTCGGCATCAATAAAATATTCGGCGGCTACAATATCGAATTGAGTATCTGCAATAGTAAATAATTTTGGTGTAGGAAACGACCAAGTACCATTACTACTTAATGTACGAACGTATAAGGTATGTGCACCAGGTGCTAAATCTGTTGTAGCAATATTATCCGTAAAATTGACTGATGTACCAGCAGTACCAATGTTTAAAGGCGAACCATTGCCAAAGCCAGGGTCTGTATCAATAAAATATTCGGCGGCTACAATATTAAAATTATTATCTCCAACACTAAATACTTTCGATTCGGCAAAAGACCAGTGTCCATTATCATCTAGGGTACGCACATGCAGCGTATGAAATCCAGGTGCTAATGTTGGAACAATAATATCAGTAGTGAGATTAATACTTGCAGCAGGCGTAGTAACAGGAATAGCCGTAGCATTACCATGTCCAGGATCATTGTCTATAAAGTACTCAACAGCTACAATATTTTGAGCTTGTATAATTTCGGTAAACCCCCAACTCATTATTAACACCACCCATAATATAATTAATTGTTTCATTATATTTTGTTTTAGGAAAGTGATGAATTAATAATTATCTCTAGTAGAAACGACATTGATTTGTAGGGTTTGCCCTGGTACTACCTCATTATTATCTAAAGTAATAGAACGTACTTGTGGAATGCCTGGCTCGCCACGCATTTGGAAAGGATTAGTGCCGCCTGTTGAGCCAATATCGGTGCCATCGGTACCTGCGTTTAGGGCTGGCGAACCTGTTTGTAAACTATAATCTACTATACCATTCAAATAATCATTGTCATTTAGTGGATCACCAGAATTGACGATAACGGGATTAGTAAACATAGGGTCGGCTATGATATTGCCTGTTGCCGTATTATTAGAGCCTGATGTAAAATCTATATTTAAAAAGTCACCTCCATTTTTATAAGCAATATTATTTTCGAAGTGAGAGTTAATTACACTAATATTATCGTCTGCACCGTAAAAAATATTATTTCGTATAACAGCACCCTCAATACGATTAGTAGAGCTTCCGCTGGAGCCTAAAAAATTACCAGTGTAATCACTATCAACGAAAAGATTGTTAACTATATTAATGTTAGTACCTTTTGCATAGAGAACTCCAGCATTTAAAAATACATTATTAGAAACTTCAAAATTACTTAAATTATCTAATCTATTATAAAGACCACTACTAAAAACATTGTTTTTAATAATTATGTTATTTCCTCTAAGATTAGTCGATTGGGCAAGAAAACAGTTAGATACGACTAAGTCATTTACATCAAAATTTCCTAAACCAGAAATATCTATATAAGCGGTGAAATATGTAATATGAAATCCATCCATTACAGTGCCATGTGCCTCCATTTGTTGTGTCGATTCATTAATGGTAAAATCAATATCATTAATTTTGGAAGGAATATTGTATTCTTTATCAGGATAAATACCTGCGCCAATTAAATACAATTGTTTGTCAATATCAATATCGCCATAACTTACTCCCGAACCACAAACATAAAGGGAGTCACCAGGGCTTGCATTGTCTATGGCTTCTTGTAGGTCGGTATAGTCGGCTACATCGGGTCCGTTGCAAACCGTAATAATAGTAGCATTTGCATGTTGTAAGCTGCCCAATAATAGGGTGCTTATTGCTAAAATAAATAAAAGTACATTTAACTTTTTCATAAGATTAATTTTTAATTAAAGGTTAATAAAAGTGTTTATGTTTTAAACTTGTTTTTTTGAGAACCGAGCGAGCATTCATTCACCATAAATGCTGCGCTCTTTACCGTCTCAAAAAAAAAATATATTGTGTTTTGTTCTTTCTAGTTGCACTAGAAAGCCC
>JAHDBT010000224.1:0-7252 GCA_020630215.1 Bacteroidota bacterium | reverse complement strand
AAGCCCGATATTTAAAAAATCGAATAACCCGTTCTGCTAGGAGGACTTATGTAGCTTTACTGTTCTAGCGGCTTGCCAATGCAATTGACAAGAACAAAATGCCCATTATTTTTTTGAGGACTACACGTAATTCAATCATAGCATGTTTCTTTTTTTGATGGATTAATTTTGTTGGTAAAACGTGGTTTATTTTGTTAGTTAATATATTTTTTACCCACCCCTCGCCCCTCTAAGGAGGGGAATTTGCTTTGCCTAGTGAATAGGGAGGTCTTTGTTTTTAATGGTTTGTTTATGTTCATCTACTGATAATAGTAGATGTGAAAATAAATTCTTTGTTTTTATATTTATTGTAATAGTTTAAAAATCCCCCCACGCCGCGGAAACAACAGTGGGGGGCCATACTTATTGTATACACAATAAATATCTCCTTGGTATTAAGAACCTTTCTAGTCCTCCGTGTACTTCCTATGATACACGGTTAGCCTATATTATTGGTGCTTTTTATTTTTTGTTTCGTTTAACACTCCCCTGCAATCGAAAAACAGGGGAGCTTAATACTCATTAATGTACTCAGCATACATTATTCATCTTAAATTTGCTTTTTTTTAACAGGGAAATAAAAATTAATTAAGAGTAAGATATAGCTCTCCCTACATATTTTATTCTCTTTTTTTAACAGCGTAATAAAAATTAATTAAAAGCAGGACATAACTTTCCCGCATATTTTTATTTGCTTTTTTTATCAAGAAATAAGAATATCTTAAATAGGCATATTTCGTTCATGCTGTTAGTATATGGCAGACAGAAAAGATACCTTTAGTTTCATGCTAGGCATGAATCCCTCAAATGAATAGGCTATGTGTTTTGTTATTGTTCAGTAGTAAATGCTAGGTGAACAATAAGTATGTTTTGGCAAAAAAGCAGATTTGTTTAGTGCTTATAAGAAAGCTTTAAACAGTGCAAATGTAGGAAGACGCACATCTGTTAAATGCTATTTTTAATAGTAACACTACGTACGTTTAATTGGAATACATAAGGTGGAGATATAAGTATGGAATAAAAAAACGTAAGTATGGATTTGCTACTTTAATTATGTTTGTAGTGCAAATATAATCTTTTTTTTGATAAGGTGTAAAAAAAATATAATTTTATAAAAAATGGTTTAATTACTTTATTTATGTAAAATCAGGAAAGTGTTTATAGGTCTGCTTAATAAATGTGATGCATATATCAATAATAATTCAACGCAAAAAAATATAATTGTAGGAAGCTTTTTCTAGCGTTGATAAATGGCAGTACAGCAATAATCTGAAAAGTATTATTACTTTTTATTATGCAACAAATATAGGCTATATTTTTGAAAATAAAAACAACATGGTTCGTTTTTTTGCCTAATTAAATTATTGCAATTTGTATTGGTTTGTAAAATAAGTGTTTGTGAAACTTAGATAGGGTGTTTTTTTTATAGTTCTTTTTTGTTGAAACTGTTATTTATTTAATTTAAACTTAAAACGCTATAGAAAAAGCTTGTAATTAATTAAATAATGTGCTACTCAAAATTAATCAATACCTGTCCTTTTTCTACGGCATCACCTTTGTTTACCTCCACACTTTTAACAGCAGCATCTCCTGGCGATTTTAGCACGTTTTCCATTTTCATGGCTTCTAAAATTAAAATTGGGTCGCCCTTTTTTATCTCGTCGCCTACTTGCACTAAAATGTCTAACACTAATCCAGGCATCGGCGCTTTAATGTCGTTTACCTTATTAGATGCCATATTGCTAATGCCCATTTTTTCTAGGAGCAAATCCATTTCGTCTTTTATGGCTACGGTGTAATTGCTGCCATTTACTTTTACCACCACTGTTTTTTCTTCGGTATTTACCGTCACCACCTCCGCTGTATACGACTGGTTATTTTTAAGGAGGTGGAAAGTGTTATCCCGCAACTCAATTAAGTCCCAATCTGCGCTGTGCGTTTTGGGGTTAATGGTAAATTCGTATTTGTTGTTAACTTTTGTTTGGTACATGTTTTTGATTTTTGAATTCTGATTCTTGATATTTAATTTTTGATTTTTTTTCTACTGATGTGTGTTTTTGCTGTCCCACTGAGTTGCACGAAGTTTTTCACGGGGTCGCACGGAGTTTTTTTTGCTTCGCTGTTTCTTTTTAATTAGTCTTTGGGATGTTTTTTATCTGCGGGTATTTAACTGCGTTTTAGGAGGAGTACTCATAAGCTGCACCAAGAATTACATCAGCATAACATCCAATAAATCCACACATCCAATCCATCCCAATTCAGACAATTACATCAGCATATAACACTGACAGCGCAGCGTTCTGACAGAGAGCGAAGCGAACGGTCTGACTGCTGACTGCTAAAAAACTAATCAACCATTTCCAAAAACTCCGCTTCGCTAATAATTTTAATGGTTTCTATTTTTTGCGCTTTTTTAAGTTTAGAACCAGGCGCTTCGCCAACCACCAAATAATTTAATTTTTTACTCACGGCACTCACCACCTTGCCACCTCTATCCTCCACCATTTTTTTGGCTTCGTTGCGTTTGAGTTCTTGTAGTGCACCTGTAAATAAAAATATCAAACCCTGAAATTGTCCTCCTTCGGAGGCGGCTTCACTTTCTTTGCGGTGTGTGTTTACGCCAGCCGATTTTAAATCTTTAATTAAACGAAGGCTTTGCTCGTTGCTAAAAAACTGGCAAATATTGGCAGCTACTTTAGGGCCAACATCTGGTAATTCCATCAGTTGTTCTTCGTTCCAATTGGCGAGTTCTTCTAGTTCGGTTACGGTTTGTGCTAGGAGTTTGGCGGTTGTGCCACCTACATCCCGTATGCCTAAGCCAATAATGAGTCGGTTCAGTTCTTGGTCTTTGGAGGCGGCTACGCTGTCCCTTAATTTTACCACCGATTTTTCTCCCCATCCATCCAATGTTTGAATTTGGTCGTAGGGGAGTTGGTAAATATCGGGAATGCGTTGTAGTAATTTGTCTTTAAAAAAACGTTTCACAATATCCTTGCCTAAGCCAGCAATATCCATTGCATTTTTAGATACAAAATGAATGATGCGTGCCTCTACTTGTGCGGGGCATTCCATATTTACACAACGCCACACAATTTCTTCTTCGGGTTTTTCTAGTGCCGATTCGCATACGGGGCAGTTGCTAGGAAACTCAACGGGCTTTTGACTGCCATCTCGTTTTTCGGGAATACTGCGTACAATATACGGAATTACATCGCCAGCTCTTTCAATCACTACCGTATCGCCAACTTGAATGTCTTTATCTTTAATAAAATCGGCATTATGCAAAGAGGCATTAGAAATATTGGCTCCTGCTACATTCACGGTTTTTAAGTTGGCAACGGGTGTAATCGCTCCTGTTCGTCCTACCTGAAAAGTAATATCTTCTAGGATGGTCATGGCTTGTTGTGCATCAAACTTTAGGGCAATGGCCCAGCGTGGGTGATGCGATGTTGCGCCTGCAATATCCTGTAATTTGTAGTTGTTTACCTTAATTACAATGCCATCAATTTCGTAGGGATAAGCGTCTCGTTTTGCTTGCCATTTGTTACAGGCTTCAATTACGGCTTCCATACCTTGCAGTACATTGCTGTTATCATTGGCGCTGGTTAATGGGGTTTTAAAACCTTGTTGGTAAAGTAGTTGCATACTTTTGCCATGTGTTGCTAAATTGTAAAGTTGGTTTTCTGCTTTGTTGTTGGCGGCGTAGCCCATTTGGTAAATAAAAGCTTCAAGCTTACGCTCGGCCACTTTGGAGGAATCTTTTTGGCGCAATGCCCCTGCTGCCGAGTTGCGAGGATTAGAGAGTAGTTTTTCTCCTTTGGCGGCTCGGTCTTTATTCAATTGCTCAAACTTTTTTTTGTGGATGACCACTTCGCCCCGCAATTCTACCTTGTGTAAACCAGCCTTCGCAAAATTGGCAGAAAGCGGAATGGTTGCTAGGGTTTTAATGTTGTTGGTAATATCATCGCCTTCTGCGCCATTGCCACGAGTTGCGCCCCGTATTAATAAATTGTTTTCGTACACCAGAGCAATGCTTGCGCCATCAAATTTGGGTTCAATAATGTATTCTATTTCGTCTTCCTCTAGCAGCTTTTTTACGGAGGTATCCCAATCTCGTAAATCATCGGGCTTATAAGCTTTGGCTAAAGACAACATCGGCACGGTATGCGGCACGGTAGGAAAATCTTCACTCAATCCTCGTGCTACCCGTTGAGTGGGGGAGTCGGGTTTTAGTAAATCGGGTTGTGCGGTTTCTATTCTCTTTAAATAATCAAAAAGATAATCGTAGTCCACATCCTTAATGGTTGGTTCTGCTAGTACATAGTATCGCCAATCGTGGTATTTTAGTACTTGGTGTAAATCATCTACCACGGGTAAAGCGGCTAATTTATCTTGTACGTTAATGGCTTGGGTACTTAATAAATTAGTGGTCAACTGTTGTAATTGTTTTTGTTGTTGTTCTGAATACATAAAATGAAAGATGATTTTTGATTCTTGATATTTGAAATATGATTTTTGACATTTTTCCTGCCGATGTTTTTTTGTTCGGAGAGGTAGAGAAAATTCATGAATTTTCTCTACGGCAAACGGATTTAAAATTGGTTACTAATCATTAAATTTCGTTTTTTTTATTGACGTTAGCATCCAATAAATCCAAATATCTAGCCCATCCAAATCCATATAAAAAGAAAAGGCTAAATTACTATTTTACTTTTAATTTTTGGTCTATTTTACCATTATTTTAAATAGTTTTTTAATAAACAACCTTAACAATAAAACTGCTCACAAATAACTGATTATCAAATAAAAAGAGGCGAGTTAGCACAAGAAATAAACGTTTTATGCTACTACAAAAGAAAAAAAATGTTTTAGCATAGCTGTTTTAAAACACTTATTTTTGCAGCATAAAGCACACAACACTTGTTGTCAAAAAGAAATAAAAGTAGTATTATTTAATTTTTGTACTACTCTTTTTTAAAAAAAATAATATGCAAGCTACTACAATTCAATTTGATAAACTTTTTTTTACCACCTATAACATTGATTATTTGTGTTTAATAATTGAAAATTTTTAGGGTAACTAATTTTGTGGCATTACACCTAAACTTAAATAATGTTGTGTGTTTCGTTTAGGACAACTATCTTTAAGACAATAAGCAAGAACCACTTCGTTTTCTTTTAATAATTCATCAAATCTTTTTATAAATTTTTATTGAAATGAGAAAAATACTATTGACATTAATCGTCTTTCTCAGCACATTGGGCTTACAAGCTCAGGTTGGGAATTGCCTTTATTTTTGGGATGTTGCGCCAGCGCCCGATGGACTAAGTTTTTACTTTACGGCATTACACCTAGATGCCAATGAAGACGTTACTACAGAGATAGAAGGGGTAACGGCTACTTGGGATTTTGGGGATGGAGCTACTTCTACAGACTTGGAAGTATTGCATACTTATGCTCAAGAAGGAGAATACGAGGTGTGTTTAAATGTAACAGGAAATGGCTGTAACTCTACCATTTGCTACTGGATTTATGCAACCGATTTTGATTGGGATGACCCCGAAGAGGAAGTTGATCCTTGCGATTGTCCAGACGAATATGCACCCGTATGTACCCTTGAGGGCATCGAATTTCCGAACGAGTGTGTGGCTGTTTGTGAAGGATTTACCATAATAGCTTGTGATGATGTAGGCACTGATGAAACAGCAGGGGCTTGTGATTGCCCCGATTTTTTTGAACCTGTATGTACCACAGATGGATTGATGTTTCCGAATGAATGTATTGCTGCTTGCGAAGGATTTACCGATTTGGTAGCCTGTGATAATGGTGGATCTAGTAATATACCATCGGATGAATGTGTGGTAGAATGGGGTGGTTTTACTGATGGATTAATGGTTCATTTTGAAAGCTATAGCTATAGTGACGCACCTTATACTTTATCATGGGATTTTGGCGATGGAACAACAACAACAGAAGAATATCCAGTACACCAATACGAAGCCGCAGGGGAGTATGAAGTTTGTTTAGGCATTGTTACAGATAACGGTTGTAGTAATAGTGATTGTTATATGATTTTTGTAGAAGATTTTCCTACAGGCCCAGAAGTTCCTGAAGGCGATTGTTTTGCTTTCTTTGATTATTACCCGAATGGTTTAGAGGTAGAGTTTATGAATATGGCTAACGGAATATGGGATATGGCAGAACTGAACTGGGATTTTGGTGATGGCAATACCTCAACAGAAGATTTCCCGATACATACTTATGAGGACGTAGGTGTTTATGAGGTTTGTTTAAGTATTACTACCGTTACAGACTGTACCGCAGAAGAATGCATGTTAATAGAAATTCTGGATGATATTATCGACCCAACAGATCCGAATGAACCAAATCCTGATGAGTGGGAAGATTGTTTTGCTTATTGGTGCGCTCATTCTAATGGCTTAGAAGTAATATTTGAAGATATGTCTTGGGCAAATGAAGCGTATACAACTACTTGGGATTTTGGTGATGGTAATACCTCCACAGAACCTCACTTAGTACATACTTATGCTGCTGCTGGCGAATATGAAGTATGCTTAACAATAGAAACAGAATCTGGTTGTACCTCTGCTGATTGTTGGGTATATTATGTAGACGAAGACCCTGCACCCGAACCTTGCGAGTGTCCAGATGTTTTTGAGCCAGTATGTACACCAGATGGCTTACAATTTCCAAATGATTGTTATGCCGTTTGCGAAGGGTATGAAGATTTTGCTCCTTGTGATGTAGAACCAAATCCATGTGCTGATTGTCCAGCGGATGTCTACGACCCAGTATGTACCCCAGATGGAGCAATATTTCCAAATGAATGCATCGCTTTATGCGAAGGTTTTACCGATTTTGCTCCTTGTGAAGAACCAGAACCATGCGTATGTCCAGAATACTACGACCCTGTATGCACGCCAGATGGTTTGCAATTTTCAAATGAATGTTTTGCAATTTGCGAAGGGTATGAAGATTTTGCTCCTTGTGAAGTAGAACCAGAACCTTGTGCTGATTGTACAGAGGAATATGCTCCTGTATGTACAGCAGAAGGATATGTTTTCCACAATGAATGTTACGCTTTATGTGAAGGTTTTACCGATTTTGCTCCTTGTGAAGAACCAGAACCATGCGAGTGTCCAGAATACTACGACCCTGTATGCACGCCAGATGGTTTGCAATTTTCAAATG
>JAHDBT010000223.1 GCA_020630215.1 Bacteroidota bacterium | reverse complement strand
AACAGGAACAACAACAACGGGTTTCGCTTGGCCTATAGCTCAAAAATAAGATGGAGGTCTATTTCTGAACAGATTATTGTCCCGTTCCTCATCCCGTTTATTTTTTAGACCATAAGATGAGGACAAACACATAGCTGGTTGCTGTCGAGTTAGTAAGCTTCAGATGGATTTCGTTGCTGGAAGCTAGGCAGTAACTTTTGTTCTTGCTTTTGCACTAGCAAGCCTTCCTAAAACTTTCTAATGCAATTAGAAAGAACAAATACTAGCAAGCCCCCAATAAAAAGAAAAAAGTGTTCTTGCTTTTACACTAGTAGCAAGTCAACCAATTTATAATAAGTTGGCCTTATAAAACAAGGCAGTCCCTATTCGCTAGACAGCGCAAAATTCCCCTCTGGGGGAGGGGCGAGGGGAGGGTAAAACCTAGGATATTAGACTTCCCAATAGGTTAAAGTTTTGCCTGCAAAATCAATTTTTACTAAGGGCATCAACTATGATTTAACTACGTAAAGTCCTCCAAGCAAGCAAGCTCGTTTTTTCAATTTACGCCTGTTGGTTTATTAGAAGTATTAGGGCTTGCCATTGCAAATGGCAAGAACAGCTTAACAACTTACTTCAAACTTTTGAGCCATCCGCCATTCATGCGTCCATTAGCACTCGCCGTGTAGATTTTCTTGTAGAAGGAAAAATCCTAGTAGAAATAAAAACCGTGACCCAATTAAACGACACACATTTGGCGCAGGTATTAAACTATTTAAAAGTCTACCAATTAGAAGTTGCTTTGTTGATAAACTTTGGGAGTAAATCGCTTAGGTTTAAACGGTTGGTTAGGTAAATAATACCCCATTGTCTGAATCACGGATTTCAACAGTCTTACTACCTGTAGTTGTGGCGTTTAGCCACAATTGATTGGTAACTTTTATTGGCTACCGTGTTTATATTATTTCACACTTTCCATTTTTAATATCACTTTCTATTTTCTTATACTTAATATCCTTTTTTATGGTTCCGTCAATATATTTGACATTAACTTTTTCGTTTCGACCAATTTTTTTAGTTCTTATTGGCTTTGGGCTTGAAATAAAAGGCTCTTGAATAGGAAGCTTTTGGACAGGAAATGAATTTCCAAATAGCTTATTAAATTTTAACCCATTTAATTCTTTTTGCTCAATAGCTAACTCATAAGAAAACTCAAATAGGTTTCTTTCGGTGTTCCAGCTTTCCAAATTAGTTTTTTCGTCAGGTGCCCATTTATGAATAAAACTAAATTCCCATAAATCATGTTTATTGCGCTCTTTAAATTCACTTTTTATGCTTTCAATTATTTCTTTTTGATCATGATATTGGCTTTCTAGAATTATTTGTGATTGATATATAAAGTCTAGAATGTAACTGCTTCCCCAAATAATTAGGGCTTTTTCAATTGTATTTTGATATAAAAAACCAGACAAATTATTGATAAATACTTTGAAAGAGTTCGGATCAAATCTGAAATAGGTTTGCCAATTTTTAGTTTCACTATCTTCAAAATATTTAAATAAGTTATACCAAATCATCCCTCCTACAGGAAATGGACATTTTCTTAATTGCATGAATTTAAGAAACCTCATTTCCAACGATGCCATTATATATGCTCGGTCATTTGGAAACTCCATTAAAAGGTTTTTAAGCACATCCAATGAATTATTAAATAATCCAATCTCTAAATGATTATAATAATTATGGTTAAAGTTAAATCCATATCGACCAACGGTATCTGCGAAATTAGTAAGATCAAAACTAGCATTGTCTTTTTGTTCCTTGTATAACTGCTCTAGCTCAATGTAGTATTTGATTAATGATAAGTCAAATTCAGCACCTTGAATAAGTTCTGGTGATTCCTGTATCTTACTATATTCTAGTTCAATAATTTTATTGACTTGATCGATATATTGATTGTATAATAACTGCTTAATACTGTTTAGAAGAAGGTCATAATCATATTTTCCTGTGATAGCATCTTCAATTTGGACCTTTAGCTTTTCTTCCTTTTTTGTAAAACAATAATATTTGATAAGAGCTTCATTTAGATATTTCCCCTCTCTTTCGTACAAGTCCGGCTGTTTATTTTTTAATACTTCTCCAAACCTTTCTATTTCATCGTACTTCTTTACTGTTTCATGGTGTCCTGAAAACTCTGTAACTACTTCAAAAAGAGCATAGTTTTTTTTAATACTATCTGGTAATTCTTGATTAAAAACGTCTATTACCAAATTAGAAATTGTAGTAATGTCTTTACTGATATAATTTTCCCAAAACTCTTCGAAATTCATTGCATTGATATTAATTCAAAAATAATCGCTAAAGTATAGCGTTTTTATTGAAATTAAAAAAAAAATTGGACAAGTTTATCTAGACTACAAAAGTAGTTGACACAAGCCGGGAGGCTTTAAGCCCGTTTGGCTCAAGCGAAGACGCTTGACCCTGCTCCTGCTGCCCGGTCCAGCCTCCCGGCTGGAGCGTAACGAGCTTAAAGCCTCCTAGCTTGGGCCAAAATTTTTAATACTTGGATAAATATGCCCAAAAATCCAAACCAAAAAAAAACGGAAACCAAATGACACAAAACCATTCAATTCCCGTTTATCTATTTCTTAAAATGATAGCAAAGCATCTTTCTACTTGCTACAAAAGTACGTTCTACAAATTAACCTACTGCTTCACAAATTTCCGACTAACTATCTGCTTACCATCATTCGTATACAATACAAGCGTATAAATGCCTTCCGCAAAATTACTCACTTCTAAGTTAATAAAGTTCGTGCCTTCGCTGGCTTCGTATTGCTGCGTCATCATCAATGCGCCATTAATCGAGTGGATTTCTAGGCGTACTTGTTCGCTAGGCGAGGTGTAGCTTAAGTTTAACCTATCGCTAGTAGGTACAGGACTTAGGTTTTGGATTTGGAGGCTGGCTTCGGTATCCTTAATACTTGGATGAATGGTTTTTAAAGCTGCGTCGTCGTCTGTTAGTCCCAAGCCAGCCGTGCCGCCTGCCCAAGTGCTGCAATCTGTTGTAACGGTAACTTCTACTAGGGTCATTGTGCAATTACCAAACTCATCGCAACCCATCACTTCCAACTGATCTACACCTTCGTATAATGGCAAGGCGGTGTACTCAAAACAATTTGTACCTGGCTGTAATTCTATTGTGCAATTAAATAAGGCGTTGACTTCTGTAATAACCACATTGCCCGTTAATCCGCAAAAATCTACACAAATAGTGGTTGGGGTAACAGGCGTAGTACAAATAGCCTGACTGCTATTGCAATCGCTAACCGTAATATACACATTGGCCGCACTCGAACCGCCATTGCCATCGCAAATACTGTAAGAAAAAGAATCATTGCCACTAAATCCACTAAATGGCGTGTAGTTAATCGTGCCTGCTGCATCAAAACTAATTACCCCATTACTAGGGCTTGTTGTACCACACAAACTCAATGCATCTCCATCAGGATCAGTATCGTTGCTAAACACATTAATGCTTACGGTTGTACCATCCGAGTTAGCGGTGTCATCCTCTGCAATTGGGTCTGTGTTGGTGCTTTCGCTGGTAAGGCCGCCAATGTAAACAATGCCTATGTCACTATCGCCATTGCCATCGCAAACGGTGTAGGTAAAGTTGTCGTTGCCTGTAAAGCCTGGGTTGGGGGTGTAGGTAATCGTGCCATCTGCATTTACCAAAATACTACCCTCATTTGGATTGCTGGTACCACAAATGTAAAGTGCGTCGCCATCCTCGTCTTCATCATTGTCAAGTACATTTGCCGTAACTGGATTACCTGCCGATAAAGCCGTGTCATCATTCGCAATAGGCGCATTGTTGCCTGCACTATCAAAAACTTGTATGGTTACTTGTGCTGTACCACTCGCACCATTTATATCGCACATGGTATAGGTGAAATAATCTGTGCCTACAAATCCAGGATTCGGGATGTAGATGATATAGTTTTCGGGTGTAGTACTAATTGTTCCGTTTGCAGGAGGGGTTGTTCCGCAAATAGATAGGAAATCACCATCAGGGTCGTAATCATTTTTAATTACCTGAACCGTTACAGGCCCACCATAAGATACTTCCTCGTCCTCTATTATTACAGGAGGGAAATTGTCGCTCGTGTAAACAACGTTTGCTATGTAAACGGTTGCGGTGTCGCTGCCGCCATTGCCATCACAAATAGCGTAAGTAAAGCTGTCGTCGCCACTAAATCCTACATAAGGAATATAGGTAACACTGCCATCTGCACTAATAGATACCGAACCATTACTATCGTCATTATTGGTATCGCAAATAAAAATGTCCAATCCTTCCGTATGCGTGTCGTTACCCATAATATTGATAACGGTGGCAAAAGTACCAGCATCCACATAATCATCAATAGCTATTGGCCCTTGGTATGCTTGTGTCGTGCCGTCGTCGCCAGTTATATAAACGGTTGCCATGTCACTTGTGCCAAATGCATCGCAGATGGTGTAAGTAAAACTATCACTACCTGTATAGCCGCTAGTTGCGGTGTAGGTAATTGTGCCGTCGGCATTTAAAGTAATCGTTCCGTTACTAGGATTACTTGTATCGCAAATACTAATCGCATCGTCATTCGGATCGCCATCGTTGGCTAAAACGTTTATGCTGATTGGGCTGCTTGCTTGACTTTCGTAATCATCTAATGCGTAAGGAGGATTGTTGTCGTCCCAAACGGTGAGGTGTACGGTTGCCATATCGCTGCCGCCATTGCCATCACATATGGTGTAGGTGAAACTATCTTCGCCAACAAAACCTGCGTTTGGTGTGTAAGTAATAGTGCCATTGCTGTTAATCACAATCGTTCCATTACTAGGATTGGTGGTGTCGCATATGGTTAAATCATCGCCATCAAGGTCGTTATCGTTTAGCAATACTTCTAAAATAATAGGCGTAGAACTTGCCGTACTTCTCCAATCATCGTTGGCGTTTGGCGGATTATTTTCTGCGGTTACTACAATGCTTACGGTTGCCATATCGCTGCCGCCATTGCCATCACATATCGTGTAAGTGAAACTATCTGTACCAGCAAATCCATCAAAAGGGATGTAGGTAATTGTGCCATCAGCATTAATGCTAATCGTTCCGTTACTAGGATTACTAGAACTACAAATACTAATCGGATCGCCATCTGGATCGCTGTCGTTGTTTAGTACAATAATTGTTGTAGGCGTTCCATTACTGCTGCCATTATCATCGTTGGCGTTTGGCGGATTATTGGTGTCGTTAATAACCGTAATCGTTACCGTTGCATTATCTGTTCCTCCATTGCCATCGCATACTGTGTAAACAAAACTATCTGTTCCACTAAAACCTGTATTTGGGGTGTAGGTAATCGTGCCATCTGTATTTACGGTTACCATGCCATTTGCTGCTTGTGTGTTGCTACAAACCACAATATTATCTCCATCAGGATCGCTGTCATTATTAAGTACTGTAATTACTACGCTAGTGCCATCATAACTAGTGCTGCTATCATCATTGGCAACAGGAGGCGTGTTTCCTGCTGGAGGAAGCACATCACAATCTACCGTCGTTGTAGCATAAACATAAGCCACATCACAAAGCGAAGGATTGGTGGTAGAACAAGCAATAATTTCTAAGGTATCAATACCACTAAATAATGGAAGTGGGGTGTAAGTAAAACAATGTTGCTCTACATTAATACTGCACTCATACAAATTATCTACCGAAGAAATGCTGTACGTTTCGCCAGCTAATGCACAGAAATTAGGACAGATGGTTAAGGGATCTAAATAGCCCTCTGTGCAAACACTTAACGGATAATTTTCGCAACCACCACCAGTTGTTGGTAATTCTACTACAATGTAAACGGTTGCTTGTGTAGATACATCGCCACAATCGCCGCTGCTGCAAAGTGTATACGTAAAGCTGTCAGTTCCTTCAAAATCGGCATTGGGTTGATATTGGAAGGCGTTGCCTACTTGGGTTAAAGTACCATTGCTAGGAGTTGTATTGCTACAAAGGTTGGCATCTCCTAAAGCATCATTTGCTAATACCTCAATCAATACACTCGATGCATCTGTTTGTGCGTAATCATCTACGGCATTGCTAGGATTTATTGCAGCACCTAAAGTTGTTACATATACATTTGCGGTACTGGTGTTTCCATTGGTATCACAAAGAGTGTAGGTAAATACGTCTACACCAATATAACCACTATTTGGCGTATAACTAAATGTAGTGCCATTCATACTTACCGTTCCGTTTAAGGCAGGTGTATGTTCGCATATTGTACCTGCGGAGGCATTAATATCGTTTTGCAATGCATTAATGCTTAAGGTTTGCGGACAGTTCATAAATAGCGTATCGTTTTGTGCAGTAGGAACTAAGCAGTTGCCAATTTGCACTGTTACCGTCATGTTTTCACACTCGCCAGCCGCATTGCAAGCGGTTAAATGAATATCATCCGAACCAACTACCTCCATTCCAGGAAGTGGGGTGTAAGTAAAACAACCTGCGCCACTCGCTTCTACACTACATTGGAAAACTGATTCGATTTCGGTAATGGTAATATCACTACCAATATTGCAGAATGTTGGGCAAATTTGTAAGGGCGTAATTGCCTCCGTACAATAATACTGCGGATTGATACAGGTAGGCGTACAATCTACTTCCTGAATAACATCTTCGCCACAATCCAATACAAAAACAGTAATTGGATTACTAGGACCACAAGCACCAGTAGCATCCATTGCATAAACGGTGTAGCTGGTAACGCTATTTGGTAAATCGTAAGTAGCAGGGGTATCGTTGGCTAAAGTAATGCCACTCGGAATATTATCGCCTGCTAAAATGTATTCGTCGTGAATACCCGATACGCTAAAGGTAATGCTAATCATATCTTCTGGCGCACATACGGGTTCGCTAATAGATAGGGTAGGAGGAGGACAAGCACCGCAATCGTAATTGCCTGTAATGCTAGGGGAAGTACACGAAGGAGTATTATCGGCAAACATGCCTGTAAAACTCACCGTGCCACTAGTGCCAGGCGTTGCTTCGTAAGTAGTGCCTGTTCCGCTATTTCCTTGGCTATCGGTCCATGTTACACTAGTAGGTGTACAATCTGCTAATAAGTTCACCACACACCCATCTTCCGATTCTAAAGTAGTACCCGTAATATAAGGGCATAAACTCACCATCATAGAAGCCGTAGCGGTACAGCCATTCGCACTTGTTACTACTACGGTATACATGCCTGGTGCATCAATAGTTGGCGAAGCGGTTGTGTTAAAGGATACAATATTGCCAGTCGTTGTTGTCCATAAGTAAGAAACCTCCTCACCCGCATTTGCTTGTAAGCTGATAACACTAGTTGCACAAGTTAATTCCTGTGGCGTGTCGATGCTTACACTTGGGGTATTGCCATTTTCGGCAATTGTTACCATTGCTATAGAAGTACAGCCATTACTAGCCGTTACAATTACATCGTAAGTTCCTGCGGCATCTACCGTAATGCTTGTGTCGTCGGTAGTGCCTATAATATTGCCATCATTGGTATACCAATAATACGAATCAGCATCTACCGAGTTACTAGCGTTTAAAGTAACCGTACTTGCATCGCAACCTAAATCACCAGCAGGATCAATGATTGCCATTGGCATATCAACATCTGCTAAAATATGGATAAAGTGACTATCGGTACAACCATTAGCAGCGGTTACTACTAAAGTGTAAGTACCTGCGGCATTAATAGTTGGTGTAGCAGTATCGGCATCCATTACAATATTGCCATTTGTGGTTTCCCATTGGTAACTTACCGCATTGGTAGAGGTAGAAGCATCTAGTACGAGTAAGTTGTTAGCACAACTCAATGCACCTGGAGGAAGGATAGCTGCTTGAGGAACAGTTGTGTCGCCTGTTACGGTTATCGTTGCCGAATCACTACAACCATTCGCATCGCTTACCACTAAAGTATAAGTACCTGCGGCATCAATTGTTGGGGTAGTAGTATTGCCACCACTAACAATATTTCCATCAGGTGTTGACCATGTTAAGTTGGCATCGCTACTATTCGTGCTGCCGTATAAGGTAACACTTGCCGTTTCGCAATCAAGCATAGTAGGAGTTTCAATGCTTACACTTGGTAGGTCGCTGTTGTTGGTAATGGTAATTTCGTCCATGCCTATACAACCATTGCTGCCTCTTATTTCTAGCATATAAGTACCAGCAGCATCCAACGTAATACTAGCACCATCTATAGCACTCGTAATATTCCCATCTAATGTTGACCATGCATAATCGCCAACAGCAGAAGCACCAGCATCTAAAGTGATGCTAGGAATGTTACAGGTTAATTCTGTATCGCCAAAAATAGAAACATTAGGAAGTGTGGTATTGCTAGTTACCTCCACCATAGCAGTTGCCGAACAACCATTTGCTGAAGTGACTACCACCATATACGTCCCTGCTTCATCCACCAATGGACTAGCAGTTGTACTTCCATTTTGAATATGTCCATCCGTAGTAGACCATTGTATGGTAGCATCCTCATCACTGGTATTTAAGTGTAAAGAAATGCTCGTATCGTTACAATTTATTTCATCAGGATTATCTATGCTAATCGTTGGAGGAGTGGTATTGCTGTTAATCGTAACCATGTCCATAGAGGTACAACCATTGGCAGCAGTTACTACTAACGTATAAGTACCTGCGGCATCCACTTCAATATAATTGCCACTCGCGTCGCCTACAATATTTCCATCCGTTGTTGTCCAAGCATAGGCATCTGCTTCATAAGAACCGCTGCCTGTTAAGAACACACTTGCTATGTTACAATCTAAATCCATACTGCCTTCAATCATTGCCATTGGCAAGCCCGTATCCGAAGTAACGGTTACCTCATCCGAAGCCGTACAGCCATTTGCTGCTGTTACCACAACGGTATAAGTACCTGCTGCATTTACAGTTGGGTTTGGTGTGTCTGTACCACTTACAATATAGCCATCATTGCTTGACCATCCGTAAGTTAAATTGCCACCAGTGCCATTGGCTTGAAGTGTTACCGTATTGTTGCTACAAGTAATACTGCCAGCCGCATCAATATTGACGCTAGGCGTTGTAGTATCGCCAGTAATCGTAATGCTATCGCTTGCCGTGCATCCATTAGCAGAAGTAACAACTACCGTATAAGTTCCTGCTTCATCAATGGTTGGATTAGCGGTAGTACTTCCGTTTTCAATATGTCCATCTGTCGTTGTCCATTGAATAGCAGCATCTTCATCACTACTTGTTAAAGCTAGGGTGATGCTAGTCGTAGTACAAGTTAAAGCGGTTTCGCCATCAATACTAATGCTTGGTGCAGTCGTATTTTGGGTGATGGTGATTTCATCCGTAGAGGTACAATTATTAGCAGCCGTTACTACTAGGATGTAAGTGCCTGGTGTAGCTACGGTGATGCTAGTGCCATCGGTAGCACCTGTAATTGTTCCATTAGCCTTAGACCATTCGTAAGTATCAGCTTCATAAGAACCACTTCCTGATAAGGTGATGCTGCTTGTGGTACAATCTAATGTTGTATCGCCCTCAATCATTGCTACAGGAATATCGGTATCAGAAGCTACTGTTACCGATGCCATTGCGGTACAGCCGTTAGCAGCGGTTACTAGTAAAGTGTAAGTGCCTGCTGCGTTTACAACAGGTTTTAAATCATCGTTTCCAGCAACAATATTGCCATCGCTTGTTGTCCACAAGTAAGTTAAATCATTGCCAGTTGCGGTGGCAATTAATTCTACCGAGCTATTGCTACAAGTAATATCGTTTGCTGCATCAATCACCACAGATGGTTCATTAATATCTTGAGTGATATTGATACTAGCCGAAGCCGTACAACCATTGCTGCTTGTAACAACGACATGATAAATACCTGCCTCATCTACTGTTGGATTGGCGGTTGTGCTACCATTTACAATATGTCCGTCCGTAGTTGTCCATGCAATGTTAATATCGGTTGCCATTGTTACTAGCGAAATTTGGGTACTAGTAGTAATGCAATCTAGCATAGCGGTTTCTTCAATAAAAAATTCGGGCGCATTATCGTTTTGGGTGATGGTAATTTCATCCATAGAAGTACAGCCATTTGCAGCGGTTACTACTAAGGTGTAAGTGCCTGCGGCATCAATAGTAATAGTAGCAGAAGTGCCGCCACTAACAATATTGCCATCGGCAGTTGCCCATGCATAAGTGCCTCCGCTTGTAGAAGCTTCGCCGCTTAAAGTAAGGGTGGTTACAATACAGGTTAATTCCGTATCTGCATCAATTACTGCAACAGGAATATCCGTATCCGAAGTAATTGTTACCTCATCCGAAGCCGTACATCCATTAGTTGCTGTTACTACAATTGTATAAGTGCCTGCTGCATTTACGGTTGGATTCGGTGTGTCTGCACCACTAACAATATTTCCGTCGGTGCTTGTCCAAGCATAAGTTAAGCTATTTCCAGATGCAGCTATGTTCAATTCTACAGCATTATTATCGCAAGTAATATTTCCTGCGGCTACAATTTCCACACTAGGCGCATTCGTATCGCCTGCAATGGTGATACTAGCCGTTGAGCTACATCCATTTGCCGAAGTGACTACAACCGTATAAGTCCCCGCTTCATCAATAGTTGGCGAAGTGCTTGTGCCACCATTTACAATGTGTCCATCGTTTGTTGACCATTGTATGTTGGCATCGTCATCGCTAGTAGTCAACATCAATTCGATGCTAGTTGTGCTACAAGTTAAATCGCCTGTTTCTTCAATGCTAATAGCTGGACCATCATTGTTAAGCGTAATGGTGATTTCATCGGTAGACGTACAGCCATTAGAAGCGGTAACTAGTAAAGTATAAGTGCCAGGCGTATCAACCGTAATGTTCATAGCATTACCACCACTCACAATGTTTCCATCATCTGTAGACCAGCTAAAAGTTATATCGCTAAAAGAGGCAGAACCCATTA
>JAHDBT010000222.1 GCA_020630215.1 Bacteroidota bacterium | reverse complement strand
ATTGGGAAATAGAATAAATTAAATTGGTGGAGGTTATTTTTTCTCATTCACTTAAGTAAAACGATGTACTCCCTCTCTCCTTCTACAAAGCAAAATACCTTGCACGTTTTTTGCTTTACTCCAAAATAATAATCCAACACTATTAAAATATTTATGCCCCGAGTTCCAAAAAATCTAGTAAATTTGTCCTTCCACAATACCATCATTCATGACAAAAAACAACCTTCCTAATAATCAGGAACAAAATATCACCAAAGCATCGGGCGAAAGCGCACCTTTTTCTACCAAAAAATTAATGCGTTCTTTACGTAAGGCAGGCGCGCATGAGGAGCTTGCTGCACAAATTTTGAGAGAAGTAAAAGGGCAATTTTTTGAGGGAATGCCTAGCCGCCGCATTTTCCAAATTGCGTTTCGCTTGTTGCGCCGACATAAGGGCGAGGCGATTGCTGCTCGTTATCACCTAAAACAAGCTATTTTCGATTTGGGTCCATCAGGCTATCCTTTCGAACTATTTGTAGGAGCTTTGATGAGCAAAAAGGGCTATCAAGTTACAACTGGACAAACTTGCTTGGGCCAGTATCTTAATCACGAAGTAGATATTGTAGCCGATAGCAGCAAAAAAATTATTTTAGCCGAATGTAAATACCACAGTAAGCCTGGCATTAAATCGGGGGTGCAAGTGCCGCTGTATATTAAATCGAGGTTTGATGATATTATTGAACGTTGGAGTTTGATGCAGCAACACTACAACAAAGAATTTGAAGGTTGGCTTTTTACCAACACGCAATTCTCAGGTGATGCCATGAAATATGGCCGAGGTATTGGTCTCCGCTTAATTGGCTGGGGGCATCCCAACAAAGGCAACCTAGAAAACATGATAGAAGAGTTGAAGGTATATCCTGTTACCTGCTTAACAAGTCTTACCAAAGCACAAAAAGCAAGCTTACTAGAACAAGACATTATTTTATGCACACAACTAACCGAAGCTGGAAATGAATTGCGAAAAATGGGTGTTCCTTCTTCTAGGTACAAAAATGTGATGAAGGAAATTAGTGATTTAATTACCTAAATTAGATTTTTACAACTACATTTCTAGCAAAGAAAGCTCTTTTTGCCATTTTTTTCCTTTATAAAGTAGTTACCCTCCTTTAGGTTATGCAATATGTTAAAAAACGAAAAGCCTGATAATCATTTGATTACCAGGCTTTTACCTTAGTCTTGGAGGTCGGAACCGGATTCGAACCGGTGTACAAGGTTTTGCAGACCTTTGCCTAGCCACTCGGCCATCCGACCTTTTTCAAGGAGTGCAAAGATAGGAAATTTTTTTTTCCTAAAAAATTTTTGCCACTATTTTTATACTTTTTTTTGCATACTATTATGGGTGACTGAACTTACCCGCTCACAGGTGTATAAGTACGCTAAAGCGCACTACTGTTGAAGTACCTTATGTTGGAACTACAAAGTGCGCTTTAGCGTACTTCTATTTTGTGATTTTACGGGTGCGTTTTTTAGCCGTAAAATCGAAGTATACATTTTGTCGGCCATAAAAAACATTAAAGCTCATCCGAATGCAACTCTACAAAAGTACGAACAACCTGCCCTTTTAAGGGAGGACGTATTTTGCTAATTCGTACTCTTGCCTGTTTTACAGGACTAAGCGAACGCATTACTTCGGTTAGTATTTGATAGGCTAAATGCTCTATTAATTTGCTTGGCTTGTCCATTACCTCCTTGCAAATATCAAACACGACCTCGTAGTTAATGGTTCCCTTTAGCTTATCATTTTTGGCGGCTTTCATAAAGTTGGTATCCATATATACATCTACCAAATAAGTACCGCCTATTTTACGCTCATTTTTGTAATACCCATGATAGGCGTAAAATTCCATTCCTTCAATTGCTACTTTTCCCAATGTATTTATTTTTATTGACTTTAAAATAACCGCTAACTTTTTTGGCTTATCAATTAATTTGCGGAAGTAAAACTATTAGGCACTTAAAATATCGTTTACAGAAAGCGACTTTGCAAAGATACAAAGTCCTAAGCCAAAAGGGGAATTTAAGGATTACCAATTAGATTGGAATGCTTCTAGTATGCCTAAAAGGTTTCGTAGCAGGCATAAAAAAAGCTCGTTGCGAAAAAAAATCACAACGAGCTTTTGCTTTGTATTTTAATTACGTTGGTTAAAACCAAGTAAATAAGATTCGTTCTTATCTGTTAGAACCATCTTCTGCAACTCTAATTACTGGTACTGCGTCAGCATCAGCAGGAGCTACTTCTGTATCTGCTTTAATTTCTTCGTAGTAAACTTTACCCGTTTTAGGGCAAACTTTTTCTACTTTCATGTTCGCAGGAACTGCATCTACACCGTTAGCGGCAGCAGCAGCAGCTTTCTTCTTAGCACAAGATTTAGCGCAAGCAGCTTTTGATTTACTACATGCTTTTTTTGCAGTCGCACCTTCAGCAGTTTGGCTTACTTTAACAGCTTTTACATCGCCATTTTGTGCAGCAGCGGCAGCAGCAGCTTTAGACTTACAACACCCAGCTTTTGATTTACTACATGCTTTTTTTGCAGTTCCTTCAGCAGTTTGGCTTACTTGTACTGCATTTACATTGCCATTTGTAGCAGCGGCAGCAGCTTTAGACTTAGAACAAGACTTAGCGCAAGCAGCTTTTGATTTACTACATGCTTTTTTTGCAGTTCCTTCAGCAGTTTGGCTTACTTGTACTGCATTTACATTGCCATTTGCAGCAGCAGCGGCAGCTTTAGACTTAGAACAAGATTTAGCGCAAGCAGCTTTCGATTTTGAACATGCTTTTTTTGCAGTTCCTTCAGCAGTTTGACTTACTTGTACTGCATTTACGTCGCCATTTGCAGCAGCAGCAGCAGCGGCTTTAGACTTAGCGCAAGCAGCTTTTGATTTTGAACATGCTTTTTTTGCAGTTCCTTCAGCAGTTTGGCTTACTTGTATTGCATTTACGCCATCAGCAGGTGCTTGTGCAGCAGCAGCAGCTTCTGCTTTTTGTTTTGCGTAAGGACATTGCGCATTCATGTCTGTTGTAGCTACAAATGCTAAAACAACAGCTAATAAAACGAATAACTTTTTCATTTGATTCTATATATTATTGTAAGAAAGATAATTTCCATGTCAAAAATAACACTTCTGTGATGGTCTAACAAATATTTTACCAGTTTTGTTGCGTGGCCGCTATTAAGAAATGTTAAGAGGATAACGTTTAAAGGTAAATTTATGTTCAAGTTCCCAGTTATTTAGTAGGTTTTGTTCAAAACTAAAATCAGGACTTAGTAGTTGTTCTTCTAATAGTAGTACGGGAATTGCAGGAATATTGTTTTTAATAGCAGCACTTGTTTGTTCGTGTCCTTTATAAATCCAATAACAGCCATCTTGTTTTACAATTTCCACCCGATGTTTTTCATCAAAGCCGTTGGTACTCATTCGTTTATCTATATTTTCTAAACGCACATTATCTAAATGTGTTATTGATTTGGTAGGGTATAATGTTTGCGGGGCATACCATTTTTGGTTAATTTTAGTGCCTGCCAAATGCGCTTTTAACTGTGCTATCATCAATTTAGCTACCTCGGTTGGGCTTAAATCGGTGGTATCAATAATGAGGTCATAGTTGCTCATATTTGCACAATCGGCCTGGTATTTTTTTAAGAAGCGTTCATTCTCACTTTTTTTTCTTGCGAGGATTTTATTTGCTGCATCTAAGGTCGTTTCATACGATTCTGTCTTCCGGCTTTTATCTTTCATAATTCTTTCGGCGGCAGTGTGTATATCTGTTTGTAAATACACTTTAAAGGAATTAGGCAGAAAAAACCACGCTAAACGAGAATCTACAATATAATTAAAGCCATCATCAATGATTTCCATAAATAAAGCATCAATTTTTTCATCAATGGAAGGGTCCTTGTCGGCAAGTCGGTTAAGTTCAAGGGTTGTTAATCCCATTTCTAGTGCAAGCTTACGCTGTACTTTGCCTGTTGATAAATACTCAAATGGCATTCCTTTTTCCATAATTTTGGCAACGGTGCTTTTACCACTCCCTAAGTCGCCAGTTATAGAAATTTTACAATTGGTGAACTGCATGATTGTTTGTTTTTTGTTGTTGCTGCGAAAGGCGGTAAAATAAAGTAAAAGTCTTACACTTTAAAACGAAACTTGTTTTTTCTCGACACAATATTTCTATAAAACAATATAACAGGTGGCTAATATTCCTAATTAGGTAGCAATAATCACTTTTAAGTTTTCTGCTCCTAGTAATTTTTGTGTTTGGAGGAAATTATCTGTCATTCCAATCATAAATCCACCACCGCCTGCGCCACATATTTTTAAGTAATAGATTCCTGTTCTTAAGCCTTCCATCCAAGCATTTTGCACTTGTGTAGGAATCATTGGCACAAAACACTCCTGTTGCAAAGCTGATAAAACTTTAATATGCTGCCAAAGTGTTGGCCCATCTCCTAGTAAAAAAGCATCAATACAAGCATCATTTAAAGGCTTTAAGTCTTTGTTAATCAAACTACTATAGGCTTCTTTTTTAAGTTCTGCTACAAACCATTCTACTAGCGGACCCGTTTGCCGTTTTAAGTAGGTATTGTACAAAAACAAGGTAAATTTTCCACTAGGATTATTGGCAGGAACACTAGTAGTTACCAATGCCGTTTTCGATTTCATAAGCAGGGCAGCATCTAGGTAACAAATTAGGGGGTCAACACCCGAACTTTGACCATGAAAATAATTTTCTATTTGGGCAAAATGTTGTTTTAACTTGGCTAACAAATCCATGCTTTCCTGACTAATTCCATCCACATTAATTGCCGTTCTGTTCAACACATAACGGTGATACAACGCTGCTATTAATGCTCCCGAACTGCCCAATCCAAACCCTTGTGGGATATCCGAATCAAAAAACATTCCTTGCCGCATATCTTTGCTAAATGCCTCCTTATCAAAGTTAAATAAGGGTTTACTTAAACTTTTAATGTAATCACCTAGCAAACGCAATCCTTCCTGTGATGCTTGCACTCTTTTAGACGTTTTTTGTACGGGTACTGTCGCCTTTTGTAGTTGTCCTTTAAAAGCGGTATACGGAATAGCCAGTCCTTTACCCCCTGCAACAATGCTGTACTCGCCAAACAATAATATTTTAGAATGGAAATTGCTCATGGATTCGTTTTCTGATGATTTTCGATAGATTAGTATTTTGTACAAAAGTATAAAAATATTGGCACTTTTAGCAGCACCCTATCCCTTCCAAAGTACTAAAACTTCCCCTACTTAAAGAAATAAGTCTAACTTGTAAAAAACAGCACAAAGAAACCTTTCCTAATAACTGCATTTTCTCTTGTTCTTTAATTAACTTTGCTCCACAATTACAAAACACATCATCCAAAAAATAATACAATAATGGAAGCTTATATTTACGATGCCATTAGAACCGTGCGAGGAAAAGGCAATAAAAGAGGAGCCTTAATTGGTGTTACCCCTACCGAATTGGCCACACAGGTTTTAGTTGCGCTAAAAGAAAAACACGATTTAGATACCACACAAGTAGAGGACGTAATTCTGGGTTGTGTAGGACAAGTGATGGACCAAGGAGCAAATATTGCCAAAACCGCCGCCCAAAATTCGCTTTATGGCGATCATCTTTGTGGCGTAAGTCTTAACCGCTTTTGTGGCTCAGGATTAGAAGCCATTAACCAAGCCGCTGCCTATGTAAAATCGGGTTTCCGACAATTGATTATTGCAGGCGGTGTAGAAAGTATGTCGCGTGTAAAAATGGGCTCCGATGGTGGTGGTATGTTTATGGACCCTGCCGTAGCGATTCCTGGACATATTGTTCCACAAGGCATTTCGGCCGATTTAATTGCTACGAAGCACGGTTATTCTAGGGATGATGTAGATGCTTTTGCGGTTATTTCGCAACAACGTGCCGCAGCAGCCAATGCAGCAGGCAGGTTTGTTTCTCGTATTGAGGTGAAAGATGTGAATGGCATTTCTATTTTAAACACCGATGAAAATATTCGTCCTTCGACCACCAAGGAAGGCTTGGCAAAACTCAAACCTTCTTTTGCACAAATGGGTGCAATGGCTGGTTTTGATGATGTAGCCATTGACCGCTATCCCGAAGTGGAAGCCATCGACCATGTGCATCATGCAGGCAACTCATCGGCTATTGTGGATGGCGCAGCCATTACTTTGGTTGGCAACGAAGCCATTGGTAAAGCACTCGGATTAAAGCCTCGTTTTAAAATTAGAGCCGCCGCCATCTACGGAACCGACCCTACCATTATGCTGATTGGACCCGCTCCTGCCTCTAAAAAAGCACTTAAACAAGCAGGCATGAATGTAAATGATATTGACCTTTTTGAAGTGAATGAAGCTTTTGCCGCTGTCCCCATGTTGTTTATGGATGAAATGGGCGTTTCGCACGATAAAATTAATGTGAATGGCGGTGCTATTGCAATGGGTCACCCACTTGGCGCAACAGGCTGTATGCTTACCGGCACGCTCATGGACGAACTAGAACGACAAGACCTGACTACTGGATTGATTACGCTTTGTATTGGTGGCGGAATGGGGATTGCTAGTATTATTGAACGGGTTTAAGAGGGTTTGATTTTTGAAATATGATTTTTGATTCTTGAAATTTGATTTTTTCCTGCTGACGATTTTTATTAAAAATTTAGAATCGAAGATTTAGTATTTAACATTTTTAGTCCTATCCAAATCTGGTAATTTGATTATTATTTGAACATTGAAAACTTGGTAATTGATTATTATTTGGATTTTGAGATTTGGTAATTGGTCATTAAAAAAAAATATTATGTCAATAATAAAAAACGATTTTTTAGAATATAGTGTAGATGTAGATGGTGTTGCTACCATCAATATTAATCAGGTAAACGAACCTGCCAATTTATTTAGCTTTGATTTTGTAATGAGTTACATTGATACTGCAAAAAAAGCAATTGAAGATGCTGCGGTAAAAGGAGTTATTGTTACTTCTAGCAGAAGCATTTTTATGGCTGGCGGCGACCTCCGCATGTTGGCAAAACCTATTGAGGATGCCAAAGCTTTTTTTGAGGGTATTATGCAACTGCACCAAGGACTTAGAATGGTTGAAACGGCGGGCAAACCGTTTGTGGCGGCAATTAATGGTACAGCTTTAGGGGGCGGCATGGAATTGTGCTTAACCTGCCATCACCGCATTGCCATTAACAGCAACAAAATAAAATTGGGTTTTCCCGAAGCTAAAGTGGGCTTACTGCCTGGTGGCGGCGGCACTGCTAAAGCTCCTTACTTGCTAGGCATCCAAAATGCGTTGATGTATTTATTGCAAGGTAAAGAAGCACGTCCTCCACAAGCACTAAAGGATGGGCTTATTGGGGAGGTAGCAGAAAATGCCGACGATTTAATGGCGAAAGCCAAAGCTTGGATCTTAGCGAATCCGCAGGCGGTACAGCCGTGGGACAATAAGCGACACAAAATTCCAGGTGGTGGCGTATGGACTCCTATGGGTGCGCAAACCTTGATGGGGGCGGCTGGTAATGTGAGTAAATTAACGCATGGCAATTACCCAGCTCAAAAATATATTTTAAGTGTGGTACACGATGGACTACAAATTCCGATTGACAGAGCCTTGGAAGTGGAAGCTCGTTACTTCACCAAAATTTGCCAAGCTCCTGAAGCTAAAAACATGATTCGCACGGGTTTTATGGGCATGCAGGCCGCTAAAAAAGGCAAAGCACGACCTAAAGACCAGCCCAAATACGAAGTAAAAAAACTAGGCATTTTAGGCGCAGGGATGATGGGCGCAGGGATTGCTTATGTATCGGCCAAAGTAGGAATGGAGGTGATACTTAAAGATATTAGCAAAGAAGGCGCAGAAAGAGGCAAGGATTATTCGAGGAAATTGTTGGACAAAGCGATTAGCAGAAAACGCTCTACGCCAGAAAAAGCGGCTGCCTTATTAGACAAGATCCATACCACAGATAACCCTGATGCAATGGCAGGTTGTGACTTGGTAATTGAAGCAGTTTTTGAAAACTTGCAACTCAAAGAAATCGTTACCAACGAAACCGAAGCCGTTTTGGGCGAAGATAAAATATATGCTTCTAATACCTCCACTATTCCTATTACCCTACTCGCACAAGCCTCCGAGCGTCCCGAAAATTTTATTGGGATTCACTTCTTTTCTCCTGTAGATAAAATGCCTTTGGTAGAAATTATTGTAGGCGAAAAAACCTCCCCAAAAGCCATTGCTGCTGCCGTTGATTATACGGTTGCCATCAACAAAATTCCGATTGTGGTGAATGATAGTCGAGGATTTTTTACTTCTCGCTGCTTTAGCACTTACGTTAGCGAAGGTATGTTTTTACTAGAAGAAGGCGTACCTGCCGTAATGATAGAAAATATTGCCAAGAAAAAAGGAATGCCCGTTGGCCCATTAGCCGTACATGATGAGGTAACCTTGACTTTGAGTATGCTTGTACACCAAAGTAATCCAGACAAAAAATTGCCTTATCAAGAACGATTGTTTAACATGTTGCAAGACTTGGTGGTAAACCACGAACGCAAAGGCAAAAAATATGGCGCAGGTTTTTACGATTATCCTGAAGGCGGCAAGAAAAAAATATGGAAAGGTTTAGCCGAAAAATACAACAGCAATATAGATACTTTAGACCAAACAACGATTGCCAAACGCATTTTACACCGACAAGCATTAGAAGCTTACCGATGTTTAGAGGAAGGTGTTTTAAATTCGGTTATTGATGGTGACATCGGTTCTGTTTTAGGATGGGGTTTCCCAATTTATACAGGAGGAGCTATTTCTTACATCGACTATATAGGCATGGATAACTTTATTGCTGATTGCGATGCCTTTACAGTAGACTACGGCGAACGATGGACGGTGCCTGCTAGTTTAAGAGCTTTAGCGGCGGCAGGTAAATCGGTACATGAATTTGCTAGTGTTAAAAATGCAATCGCTTAATTTTAGGTATAAGGTACTTTTGTAGAAGGTAGAAAGACAGGATATCCTACTTGTCTTACGCTAATGCATCTTTCTACAAAAGTACTTTCTACATTCTACAAAAAAAACTATGGACCTACTACAAGGCATAAAAATTATTGATTTTACCCGTTTATTACCTGGCCCTGTTGCCACCCACCTACTAGCACAAATGGGTGCGGAGGTCGTAAAAATTGAAAGCCCTAAACGGATGGATTATATGCGAAAGGGTTTAGACATGGGAAGCGATACAAGTATTTTGTTTCACCAACTCAACCACAACAAAACCCAGCAAATAATAGACTATAATACCGAGGCTGGTAAAGCCGAAATACTGGCACTCCTTAAAGATGCCGATGCTTTGATAGAACAGTTTAGACCTGGTGCAATGGATGCTTGGGGATTGGGTTATGAGGAGGTAAAAAAGGTAAATCCAAGTATTGTTTATGTAGCTTTAACGGGTTATGGGCAAAACAGTCCATTGTCTAAAGAGGCTGGACACGATTTTAATTACCTCGCCTATGCTGGCATGATGGACATGCTAAAAGATGAACAAGGAAAACCTACTGTGCCAGATGTACAATTGGCGGATATTGGAGGGGCGTATATGGCGGTAATGGCCTTGCAAGCCGCCCTACTAAAAAAAGCTCGTACTGGCGAGGGTAGTTTTGTGGATGTAGCTTTAACGGATGCTGTAATGCCCTTTTTAACCATCCCCTACAGCATTCACCGTGCAGGTTTTGACTACCAAAAATTTAATGTAATTAATGGAAAAACAACGGCGAACTACAGTCCTTATGAATGCAAGGATGGTAAATGGATTTCGTTGGCGGCACTAGAAATAAAGTTCTGGAATAATTTCTGCGATTTGGTAACGAAACCCAATTGGAAAAAACAACACCAAATAGAATTGATGAATTTTGCCTTCCCCAAACAAGAAGTTGCCGATTTATTTAAAACCAAAACAAGGGAGGAATGGACAAGTTTGTTTAAAGGACACGATGTATGCTATGCCCCTATATTGGAGTTAGCAGAATTAGAGAACTTCCCCTATCATATTGCGAATAACAACTTTGAAACTTTTGAAACGCCCGATGGCAAGCAGCTTAAAACAATTGGTGTGCCGTTTAAGGTGAGGTGATGTAGAAAGTATTTTTGTATAAAGTAGAAGGTATATAAATGGCTTACAAAAGCTTATGCTTTTTAAGCACTTCTATCACAAAATCTTTTTCAACAGATAAAGCATCTGCTATAAATTCAATAGAACAATCTTTTTTATATAAACCGACGATATTTTTTTCTAGTGTTTCTAAAACACCTTCCTCTCGTCCTTCTTCTCGTCCTTCTTCTCGTCCTTTTTTCACTCCTGTTTGTAATATTTGTTCGTAAGTACTCATAACTGCATTTTTTACTGGATTTGGTAAAGCTTACACTAGCTATTTTCCAAAAAATTTACAAAAGCCCATACTTTTTAAGTACTTCTATCACAAAATCTTTTTCAACAGATAAAGCATCTGCTATAAATTCAATAGAACAATCTTTTTTATATAAACCGACGATATTTTTTTCTAGTGTTTCTAAAACACCTTCCTCTCGTCCTTCTTCTCGTCCTTCTTCTCGTCCTTTTTTCACTCCTGTTTGTAATATTTGTTCGTAAGTACTCATAACTGCATTTTTTACTGGATTTGGTAAACCTGTTACTAATTGCTTTATTTTAGGTTCTGTTAATTTAGAAACATTTATTAGATAAACGAATAAGTAACGCATAAAAAATAAATCCGTCATTTCTACTTGATCTTTTGCACTTATCCTGCGTTGCAAATACTCGCCGTAGCTTAGGCTATGGCTGCGTTTTGCGCCTTGTCTAAGCACAAAACCTCTACGTACAAATTGTCGGATTTATTTTTTAAACGTTACTAAGGTATGAAAACAGTTCCGCATGTAGGGACCCCATACCTCTTCTCCTTCTGGC
>JAHDBT010000221.1 GCA_020630215.1 Bacteroidota bacterium | reverse complement strand
TGCGTTTTGTGCCTTGTCTATTAGAAAATCTCTTTGCGGAAATTTGTAACTTTATCTTTGCACCATCCCTGAGCTTTTTCTGCATCGGTTTTTCGCCAGACATTTTTCAGAAAAAGTAATCACC
Organism: Bacteroidota bacterium; assembly: GCA_020630215.1. Classification (GTDB taxonomy): domain Bacteria; phylum Bacteroidota; class Bacteroidia; order Chitinophagales; family UBA2359; genus JAHDBT01. Next base: position 10,902 of record JAHDBT010000221.1, on the reverse strand, counting down.
TGTTAGCCAATGTTGGCATAACAGTCCTATATTTTAACATGATTAACTTTTAGTTTGCCTGCATTATAGTTAATGAAGCAAATATTTAAATAGAAAGGTTAATTCCTTGGTATCCGATATATGAAAAAAATAGAATTAGAAATAGTTGCACTTTCGCACAGCATAACACAATCGCAATCGTATGCGGTTGTATTAGGAGAAGTAAACGGTGCAAGACGTTTGCCGATAGTAATAGGCGGAACAGAGGCACAAGCCATTGCAGTAGCGATGGAAAACATGACCCCTGGCCGTCCCCTAACACACGACCTGATGCGAAATATTTGTCAGGAATTTGAGATTGAATTAAAGGAAGTTATTATCAGCAATTTGTTGGATGGCATTTATTACGCTCGCCTAATTTGCTTTAGAGGAGGGGAAATTACGGAAATAGACTCTCGCACATCGGATGCCTTAGCTTTAGCCGTGCGCTTTAACTGTCCCATTTATACTTACGAGTCTATTATGGAACAAGCAGGTATTATACTAGAAGAACCTCGCAGTTCCAGAAAATCGAAAGAACGAGAACGTAGAGAGCCTGTTAGTTCAAAATCGAGTAGCACTAGCGTTAGCACGGGCTGGGAAAAAGAATCGTTAGAACGATTGAATACTTTGTTGGACGATGCCATTAAAAAAGAAGATTATGAACGTGCTGCTAGAATTAGAGACGAAATTAATAAACGAGATTAATGTATACCCTTTGTTCCTTTTAAAGGAAGGAAATAAGTTTGAATACCAAAAATATAATGAGTGAAGTAACCTATTTTTTAGGTGCTTCACTTTTTTTTTGAGCCTACGTATTTTCCAAATAAGCCCTTCCATACCTAAAAAAATAGTTAAGACTAGTTAAGCACGTAAAAATTCCTCTCCTAGTATTTTGTTAATTGTCATGAAAGAATTATTTTCGTGTTTTATTTTTGTGGGAACTAGGAAAACTACTTACCACTAATTATTAAACTATTTTAAAAATGACTATGACTACAAAGTATTATTTCTGGATGTTTATGGTAATGGCTTTTACCTTAACTGCCTGTCAACAACCTGGCGGAAGCAGTAGTAATGCTGGGAAATCAAAAGCTGCATCAACATCGTTAAGTGGTTACGACGTAACCGATTATGGCAATGGCTGGAAAAAAGCCGTAAAACTAGATAATAATGGTAAAGTAACCGAAGAAGGGGATTTAAATGGCAACGACCAAAAAATAGGTACTTGGCTTACCTATCACCCTAGAAAAGAACTCCTCCAATCAATGACAACCTATAAAGACGGAGTAAAAAATGGAGCTTATATAAAGGCCGACGATAGAGGCAGTATATCAGAAAAAGCCTATTACAATAATGGCGAATTAGATGGCCAACGCTTGCTTTATAACCGTACTAGAATTAAAGAACGTGCTTTCTACAAAATGGGCAAACTAGAAGGGGAACGCAAAGTATTTTACGAAAATACGGACAAGATTCAGGAAGAAAGTAATTTTAAAAATGGCCAACGTGATGGCATCAGCAAATGGTACAATCAGGATGGCGATATTACCATTCAGTACGAATATAAGGATGGTAAAAAAGTGCGAGAAGTGCCGATAGATAATTCGGCGAATGAGAAAAAAGACGAGAAATAGTACTTGGTATAGAGTATTTGGTATATAGACGATTCCGCTACGCTACACCATACTGAATTTTAGCAGATGATGCTTTTTAGGAAAGTACATCTAGTCAATTAAAAATCCCCACATCAAATCTAAAAACTTGATGTGGGGATTTTTTACGGTATGCATTTAAAATAAATCCTTTAGCCCTAAAATATTATCTATTAATCCTATACTATGCTGATTTTGTTGTAAGCCATAAGTTGTAATAAGCGTGATAAATAATTGCTTTTTAGTTTTGGAGAGTTGTTTAAAAAGCCGTTTTTTATGGATTAAGTTTTCGGCATAGGTTTTGGTAAGGGTTAGCGTATCATTATAAAATTTAATTTCACAAAGATTAATCACCTTATCTTGTCGGTCGATGAGTAAATCGATTTGTGTGCCTTTGTGAGTTTCGCTTGCTTTGGCAAAAAAGCTAAACTGATTGGTATGTATACCTGTGATACCTAATGCTTTTTTTATTTGTTCGATATGCTGTAAACAAATATTTTCAAAGGCATAGCCACTCCACGATTTCCACGATTGAGTTTGACTAAGCATTTGCCAGCTATTTGATTGATTGTTTGCTAAAGCTTGTATAAATTTTAAATAGAAAAGAGAATAGTTATCTGTTAACCTAAATAGGGTGTCTTTCTTTTTTTTATTAAAGGGTACGTAGGCCGTAATAAATCCCGATTGTTCTAATTCTTGTAATATATTTGTTAAACCTCCACCATCTTTTATTTTCGACTTGGCAACAATTTCAGCACGACTAAGCCCCTGCCATTTTCCTGCTAAAATACGCACAATGGCCTCATAACGTTCGGGATTTTTAAACAAAGAACTGTACAAATTAGCAAATTCGGTACGCAACATTCCTTGTGGATGAAAGCATATTTCGTCTATATTTTGAGCTGCACTTTTACCACCTTCTACTTGGTCTAAATAATGGGGAATGCCTCCCATTGTCATGTATAAATACAATAGTTGGTAATGATTAAAATGGATGTTTTTAGCTTCAAAATATGCAGCGGTTTCCGAAAGGGTAAAGGGGCGTAATAAAATTTTACGGGTTACTCGGTTGTGTAATCCTCCTTTGTTGTTAATAATTTTTTTAATCATCCAAGCAGTTGCCGAACCACAAATAATGACCAATACATTTGCCTTAGAAGCATAACTATTCCAAAAAAAGCTAAAGCCCGTTAAAAAATCCGATTTTGCAGTTGCTATCCACGGCAACTCATCTATAAATACTACTTTTTTTTCTTCCGTTTTCCTTTCTTTTTCAAGCTGTTCTTTTAGTAAATAAAAAGCCTCTAACCAATCTTTGGGTACCGTTAAATCTGTAGAGGGGACCACTTCCTTTAAACTATAAGCAAAATTTCGTAACTGCTGTTTGGTAGAGCCATCCTTTAAGCCTACCATTTCAAAAGCTAATTTGCCTTTAAAAAATTCTCGTATTAAATAGGTTTTACCTACTCTCCTACGCCCAATCACCGCTAGTAATTCTGATTTACTAGACTTGTAAATTTTACTTAAAATGGCTTGTTCTTCTGTTCGTCCTGTCATCATAATAATACTATAAGTTGCGGAATGTAGGTAAAGATACCCACATTCCGCAACTTATACAAGTAATAAATGCGCTTACTGTTTAGTAACAAGTAGAAAGTACTTTTGTATAAGGTATTAGGACTACTAGCGAATCGAAGCCGTCTTTATACCTAAAGCGAAGCATACCTTCTACTTTCTACCACTATTTAGCGAATGCGAAATAGCAACTAAATGATTTAAAACTTCACCCGTATCATCGCTTTTACCTCTGTTCTGTTGCTTCCCTCTAACTCTTCGTTTCCAGAACCAATAGTTTTTCTATTATCTAAATGTGTTTGTGCTAGGCGCAACCATACATCCGTATTGCGAAATAGTTTATAGCGAACCATTGCATAAAAACGACTGCCTCTGTAGGAATAAGCAGGAGCCGAATAGACATATAATAAATCGTTTTCAAAAGCGTAAATTCGAGTATCGTAAGAGTCGGTATCAAATAAAGCATAACGAAAGGATAGGGTTAAAGGCGACTCTAAAGGCTTGTAAATTAAATCCTGATATACCATATATCCACTTTCTAGTCCGTCATCATCTCCTCCATCAAACCAAGAAAACTCTACCCTGCTTCTGAGGGTGTAAGCTTTGGCAATACTGTATTGTATATGGTAACGAAAACTAGATTTTTGTTGATTGACTAAATAATCGGCTAAACTAACTGCGCCTGTTAAATTGGTTTTCTTCACTTCATTTCGGTAACGAAAATAAGTGGTTAATTTACGAGAAGGACGATATTCTAAATGCACTAAATAATCGTTGCCATGCGAAGGTGCCTCGGCAGTAGTTTTTACCCACGGGTGTTTATAAAAATCCATATAGGCACGTACACTCCATTTGTGTAGCGGCTTAAATTCTGCGCCAATAAATAAACCGCTTTCATTAGAAGGGCTGCCTCCTTCACTAAATTGATTAGGTGCAGGTGCGTAGTATTTAGGATCGTAATAACGATGCACAATGGAAGCAGATAACTTGGGATCGAGTCCTAATAAAACACCGTTTACTGTAGCAATACCTCCCTTTTCATTAATAGCTGTTTCACCAAAAAAATGAAAATTTCTATATAAATATTTATAATCTAAACTACCATTAACATATCTACTTCCTCTAAATGCATATAAATTACTAGGTCTTGCTGTAGGTGTAATACTGGTATTTAAATTTCCATAAACTCCATTTAGAGCAATGGTAAAACGTCGTTTTTTAATAGCTAATATTCCCCCCGTCATTAATTCTCGGTAGGCTCCTTTGTTGTCTATTTCCGATGCTCTGCGATGAAAACCAGAATTGTAACGCGACGAAACAGCAAAATCACCATCGCCCGAACCGCTTGGGCCTATTAATATAATTCCATCTATTAGTCCTAGTGTATCGTTTAAAATAATGTTTCCATCAACAGGTTTGTAAGAACCGAAAGCGGTCAATTCTATATCGTTTCCTAAATCTAAGGTTGCGGCTGCGCCTCTAAAATAAAAGCTCTCATTTACCGAAGTATAAGGTTTTACCGGATTACCTTGTTTGGCTACATCCATTACATAACTGCCTTTTCCAAAGCCTAAACTCGAATACACAATTAAGCCCTGCCCCATTCTTATTTCAAAATCGCCTAGTGCTAAATGTTTAAAAGGTCCTACATCTCGCAAATAAAAATGCGCCGAATAAAAATCGTATCCTTGCTTTTGTGTACCTCTAAAAAACTCCTCGCCAGGGTCTTTTTCGGCAGTAATACCATAACTTAACCGAGTGCCAAAATTGTAACGGTAACGGGTATACAGGCGGTAAGGGCTACCCAAATAAGTCGAATACGGATCTGCATTTAAGGTGTCTAAAACTTCATAGCCTTGTGGTTTTGAATCATTAGTGTCATACTCAATATTACTAGTAATGCCCTCCTCATCTTGCACATTAAAATTATAAATGGTGTCTAGGTTTTTATATCCTTTCGCTTTTTCTAACGTTTGCTGAAAGCGCACATATAATTGATGGTCTCCTTGATTTAATAAGTCTTTAAAAGTTAAATTAGAATCATCTAAATCCTTTGCTCGCACAAAAGGGACAATCATTCTAATACTTTTTAAAGGTAAATCGGGTACGGCTTGCAATTCGTAAATGGCAATAAAATCGCCCATCTTTTCTCTATAATCTAAAATGGCATTAATTTCTTGGGGGGTTAATAAACCCAAATCGTCTAAATCGTAATAATTGGCTTTATTTAAATTAATGGGATGCTGCACATAATCGTTTAACTTTTCCAAATAGGTGTCAAAGTCAATGCCTGCATCTGTATCACTTGCAATGTTTTCTATCAATTCATCAATATCAAAACCTAAATCATCTGATTTTTTTTGGGCAAAAATATTAGTAGAAAGAATAAACAATAAAACAATGACAGTTATTATATATAGTTTGTTATTTTTCATAAGGATAATTTTAACTAATTACTAACGGGTGTTTCCTCTTTCTTTTTTCTAGGGGCATAACTAATAGATAAATGCGGCGAATACCCCAACACATTATGGTAAGAGCCTGATAAATCTATTTTTAAGGCATTTAAATTAACCCCAACCCCAAAAGTTGCTGTTCCTGGGTTTGTAGAACCGCCTGCTCGAACATAAAATTGTTCTACAAATTTATATTCGATACCTAATTTAATGATGGCTTGCTGATCCATATTTTTTTCTGTTTCTATGGCAAGCATTACTTTTTCGGAAGGCGTGAAGGTAATGCCAAATTTCATGATGGTAGGCACTCGGTCAAACTCACTATCGGTAAGGTCGATGCGCAGGGGATTAAAAACGTGAACTCCTGCAGATAGTTGCGGTGTAAAATCGTACAACAATCCTACACCAAAGGTCATAGCCGAACGACTGCCATAGTCTGCAATAGAAACAGATAGCAAATCGAACTCTGCACCAATGGCTAATTTAGAGCTGAGGTTGCGTCCATATGCTAGGTTTAATTTCGCTTCACTGTATCCTTCATTTCCAAAATAAATAGCTCCCAATCCAAAGGTGCCACTTTTTGTTGGCAGGCCTACTGCTGCGCCAAACATATTAAGTTCGCTAAGTAAAAAACGGTTTTCGGCATATAAACCTACGCTTGTGCCTTGTAAGCGTGCTAGGCCAGCTTGGTTAGAAAAAACAGCATAAACATCCGTAAAGGCTACCGAAGCATTGCCCATTGCTGCCGACCGTCCGCCGAGGGTATATTTATCGTTGCCTGCAAAACTAGTTAGGCTAATTAAGCAGAGGCTTATTAGTATGGTAAAGTAGCGTTTCATTTATATATAGTTATTTGGTTTTATTTAATTTACAAAAACAATAAACCGCTTCCTTCTAAAAAACGGACAGCCAAATTAATAAAAAAAGCGAAGACTTTCTCATAAAGAGTGGAATAGTTAACAGCAAGCTGAAATCTTTTAACAAAAAAATAATTATATGCAAGTTATGTTACAATTTTGTGGCAGGCAGTAGGCACTTTTGTAGCGAGTAAAGTCTGCAAAAAAGGAAATACAGTAATAAAAATTACAAAATATTGGGTTTACATAGACGAGTATATAGGGTATTGTTTATCTTTGGCGCAGCTAACCAAACGCCAATACAATTGTATGAGATTTGCAACAACCAATCCGAGTACCAATAAACTCGTAAAACGCTATAAACAACATAGCTGGCAACAGGTAAAGTCGATACTGCGAAAGGCGCAAACGGGCTTTGCCATTAACCGAACCAGCATTTTTAAGATTAGAAGCAAACGCCTAAAAAAAGTAGCGGAAGTATTACGCAATAAAAAATTACAATATGCACAACTAATTAGCCTAGAGATGGGCAAACCTATTACGGAAGCAATTGCGGAAATAGAAAAATGTGCAGCAACTTGTGATTACTATGCCGAGAAAGCCCACTATTTTTTAAAGGAAGAACCTATTGAAGCCGATTTTACCAGCAGCACCATTACCCACGCTCCCCTAGGAATTGTACTAGCCGTTATGCCGTGGAATTTTCCTTTTTGGCAGGTATTTAGGTTTGCTGCGCCTGCTTTAATGGCTGGCAATGCGGTTATTGTTAAACACGCACCTAATGTACCGCAATGTGCTTTGGCTATTCAAAAAGTTTTTGCAGAAGCATCGTTTCCAGAGGGCATTTACCAAAACTTGTTTATACACCACAGCAAAGTACGCTACTTAATTGCCGACGAACGCATTAAAGCCATTGCCCTAACCGGCAGTGATACCGCAGGTGCTAAAGTTGCCGAACATGCTGGTAGATACATTAAAAAAACGGTGTTGGAACTAGGCGGCAGCGACCCCTTTATTGTGCTAGATGATGCCAATGTGAAAGAAGCGGCAGCGATGGCGGTAAAATCGAGAATGCTAAATGCTGGACAAAGTTGTATTGCTGCCAAACGTTTTATTGTAATGCAAAACGTAGCGCAAGATTTTATTAACCTAGTAGCCGAAAATATTCGCCAGTTAAAAGTAGGCGACCCTATGGATACGAGCACCCATATTGGCCCTTTGGCTAGAGAAGAATTTGCTAAAAACTTGGCTTTACAGGTAAAAAAATCTATGAAAATGGGTGCAGAGGCACTCATAGGAGGCAGTCGCCCGTTAGATAGAAAAGGCGCATTTTTTAACCCTACCCTACTCGTAAACGTTAGCCAAGATATGCCTGTTTTTAAAGAGGAAATATTTGGGCCTGTTGCTGCGGTAATTACCGTAAATACGATACAAGAAGCCATAGAAATTGCCAACAATACGCCCTACGGATTAGGCGCATCTATCTGGACAACCAACACCGACAAAGCCCTACGCATTGCTCGACAAATACAGGCGGGTTGCGTGTTTATTAACGAAATGGTAAAATCAGATCCGAGGTTGCCTTTTGGTGGCGTTAAACGGTCGGGTTACGGACGAGAGTTATCGGAGTATGGCATTAAGGAGTTTGTAAATACCAAAACAATTGTTGTGAAATAATTGGTACAGGGTAGTTGGTATTTAGTAGTTGGTACTTGGCCGATTTCGCTTCGCTATTTTTTATAACTATCCTGTTGAACCTTTACAAACATCGTAATTTAAAACTCCAAACAACCTATTCATAAATTACACTACTCACAAACTAAAAAAATTTAATCACAAAAAATACTTTAAAACAAATGAAAAACTATCCTTCTATTTTTTTAATGCTTTTGATTGCAGTGGTAATGGTGAGTAGCTGTAAATCCAAAAGTCCAGAAAATTTACCGAAATACAAAAAGGCTTTTAGAACCCAAATTGCCAGTTTTGAAACACAAAAAGACAAAACAGACAAAAAAGTAGCCCAAGGAGTGCAAGATTTATCGGGCATACAAGCAGCTATACAAAATGCTAAAAATGTAGATAAAGAATTTAACCAAGTGTATACCCGCTGGAAAAAGGTGGACAAACAAGTAGACGATTTAAGCAAGGAATACAAAAAGTTAAAAGGTGATGCCGACAATTTATTTGAAGCCATGACCAAGCAAACGGAAGGTTTGAGCGATGTAAAAACTCGTAGCGAATTGAGCAATGCCATTAGCAAAACTCGCAGCGATTACTCCATCACCTTACAAAAAACCGAACGCTCTATTAACAAACTAAAAACCCTTCATGCCGATGCGGTTGACGTAATTAAAGCCCTAGAAGTAGCCGTTGCCCTAGGACAAATTTCGGAAATTAACTCGGGCTTACAAGGTATTGAAAATAAAGTTGCAGCAGTAATGGCAGAGTTAAATACCAGTATTGCCGAAAGTAAAGACTTGTATAATAAACGAATTGGTAGTTATAATTAAAACCTTTTAAAACACAGCTATTGTTATAGCAATACAACCAAATAAAATCAGATTTTTGGCTTTAAGATGTGCTACTATCTTAGGCTAAAAATTTGGTTTTTTTTTTAGGTTTTCCCACCCTTCAAATTAAAACAATTACGCCAGCATATCAAAAATTGAAATGTCAAATAAAAGATGTCGCACCTACGGCGCTAGATTATTCGAGGTTCTCTTTTCTATAAACAGGTTGTGCCTACAGCACAAAAAGCAAATACTTCAATATTCAATATCACATCATCAGCATATCATCCAAAAAATCCAAACATCCAGCCCATCCAAATTCAGACAATTACGCCAGCAAGAAAAAAATCACATTTCAAAAATCAAAAACATCAGCATCAGCATATCATCCAAAAAACCCAAACATCCAGCCCATCCAAATTCAGACAATTATGCCAGCACGAAAAAAATCACATTTCAAAAATCAAAAACATCGGCATCGGCATATCATCCAAAAAATCCAAACATCCAGCCCATCTAAATTCAGACAATTACGCCAGCATATCAAAAATTGAAATGTCAAATAAAAGATGTCGCACCTACGGCGCTAGATTATTCGAGGTTCTCTTTTCTATAAACAGGTTGTGCCTACAGCACAAAAAGCAAATACTTCAATATTCAATATCACATCATCAGCATATCATCCAAAAAATCCAAACATCCAGCCCATCCAAATTCAGACAATTACGCCAGCAAGAAAAAAATCACATTTCAAAAATCAAAAACATCAGCATCAGCATATCATCCAAAAAACCCAAACATCCAGCCCATCCAAATTCAGACAATTATGCCAGCACGAAAAAAATCACATTTCAAAAATCAAAAACATCGGCATCGGCATATCATCCAAAAAATCCAAACATCCAACCCATCCAAATTCAGACAATTACGCCAACAGGGAAATTCAAAATTCAAATATCAAGAATCACATTTCAAAAATCACATCAGCATATCAAAAAATTTTAAATTCTAAATTTTCAATCTTAAATTCTAAATGCACTCCTTCCTCTCAAGCAGTCAACGCATACATAATAATATTCACCCCAAACTTAGTATTATCTACTGCTAAAAAGCGTTTGTTTCTAAAATCGTAATCCCATTCGCAGCCGTAATCTTTGTTGCTGTAAAGTACGCCAATTCGGCCATCTATTTCGATGGCTTTTAGGTAGTCGTGTACCATATCGTCGCCCCAGCCATTTAGTTCTACGGAAGTGTTGGGTGGACCTTTATCAAAATGGAAAAAGGAATGGTAGATTTCGTGGTTGTTGGGAATTTTTTTAAGGGCATCTGCGCCAAAAATATCCGCCATTTGTTTTTCGAAGGATTTGGCGAATAGAGCATCAATATCGTGGTTGCAATCATCTACAAATACAAAGCCGCCATTTTTTACGTACTGCTCAAAATTGTTGCGTTCCGCTTTGTCAAACTGTACCAATTTATGTCCGCTGAGATAGCAAAAGGGGCATTCAAAAATTTCGGTTTTGTTGAGGGATACAATGCGCTCTTGTGTTTTTACTTGCAGACTTGTGTATTCTATTAAAGAGTTTAAAATGTTGGAAGGCATTCGCTGATCGGTATCCCAATCGCCAGAATTGTATTGGATACGGGCAAACTCAAATTCGTTGGAAGGATGGTATTGGATGGTTCTCAAATTGGTTATTGGCTTAGATTAAATTTGTGAATGAGATAAATATAGTGTATTTTGTGAAGAAAGCAAATAAAAGTTTTGGTCTATTTATGCTCATTGTAAAAGATATACATATAGAATACCTCACCGAACATTTTACGGATG
>JAHDBT010000220.1 GCA_020630215.1 Bacteroidota bacterium | reverse complement strand
TAAGCCTAGCTCCAGGTCAGGATTACGTTGATGCAGACTTTGGATTTACACCAACAAACATTGAAGAGCCAACAGGTGCAATCGGTGATTACGTATGGTTAGATGCAGATGGCGAAGGTGACCAAGACGAAGCAATGGCAGGTATCTCTGGTATAACCCTTACTTTAGTAGATGAAAACGGTAATGTAATTGCTGTTACAACTACTAACCAAGACGGTTACTACGAGTTTGATGATGTACCAGCAGGTACTTATACAGTAGTAGTAGGTTCTGGTCCTGACGGAACCCTATTAACTACACCAGCTAATAATACGGTAAATCTTGGCCCAGGTCAAGAATACACAGATGCTGACTTTGGCTTTACGCCAATCGTAGCAGAACCAGCTAGTATAGATGGTGCTGTAGTTGTGGAAGGTGTTGGTATTGGTGGTATTGTAATAACATTAGTAAACGAAAATGGCACTCCTATAGGAACTGCTGTTACCGACGAAAATGGTAATTACGAATTCCCTGATGTGCCAGCAGGTACTTACACAATTGTAGTAGGTCCAGGTCCTGACAATACAACGCCAAGTAGTCCAACAAGTATTACGCTTGTAGTAGAACCAGGTATCGATGTTGTTGCTCCAGGATTTGTATTTACAAACCTAGCAGACGAATGCATCAACCTTGTAGCAACGCATGATGTAGTTTGTGATGGCGATGATACTTATACGGTAGCAGTAATTGTTACAGGTGGTGAAGCTCCCTACATAATTGCAGGTCAAGTAAGTGAAAGTGGACAATTTGAAATTGGTCCATTTACAAACGGCATGGCTTACAACTTTACCGTAACAGATAACAACGGCTGTTCTTTAAGTGTACTAGAGGCTCCAGAACCATGTACTACTTTACCAGTTGAAATTATCAGTTATTCAGGCGAAGTATTAACCGATGGTAACTTATTGAAGTGGGTAACTGCTTCAGAAGTGAACAACGATTACTTCACCTTGGAAAGTTCTACAGACGGTGTTAACTTTACAACAATTGATACGCAAGACGGATTAGGTACTAGCTCAACAGGTACTACCTATAACTTCTTAGACAAAGATGCTCCTGCGGGCATTAGTTACTACCGATTAAGTCAAACCGACTTTGATGGTACAACTACCGAAGTAGGCGTAATTAGTTTAGTACGTGGCGAGTCTGGCTTATCTGTAAGCATTACACCTGTACCAGCTATTAGCTTTGTAAACGTAAGTGTTAATACTTCTAAAACAGAAGTAGTACAATTAAGCATCTTCGATGTTAGCGGTAAACTAATTGCTAAACAAGCATTAGAAACTACTGTAGGTGTTACTACTACTACTATAGATATTAACAACTTTGCAGTGGGTATGTACTTAATGGTTGTAGAAAGCAGCCAAGAAGTAACTACACATAAGTTTGTGAAGAAATAAGAGGGAGTATATTAAATATATTCTTGGTAAAAGAACCCCAAGTCGGCAACGGCTTGGGGTTTTTTATTTTATAGAAAAAGAATAACATAAGCTTTTTATGTGCACTGGATATAAGGGGCTAATTAATGCATTTAAGCTTACTTTTATCACCCTAGCATAGCTATACTAACGAAGTGAAAAATGCCATCTTGCCTTTTGTTTTCGAAGAAATCGGTAGGTTTATCTAGGCACCATCCTTCCTCTTATTTTTGAATAATATAGCTCCTGTAATTTGCCTTTTCCTAGTGTTAAAACAGACTGTTCTAAATAGGAAAGGCATTTCGACTATTAAAGGAATGTGTCCTTTCTTGTAAGGAAAACTATCTCACATCCTTACTGCCTTTAAAAAAGATTTTGATGGCTTAAACCCTGATGAGAGCCTTACTGAAAAAGGTTTTTTTTCAAAAAACGAGTGATTTAAGCAGCTTTTTTCACCAGAAGTGTAATTTTTTTGCAATAAAAATGTCATTTAAATATCATGCGTTGGCACGCTATTTGCAAACTGTAACAAACGAGTCAATTATGGATTTTAAATAGAAGTTGTTTTTAATTTATGCGTAAGTTACTGATAATTAAGCAAAAAAATGAATTTTTAAACCCTATGGATTTTATGCTATTACTATCTCTCCTTCAATAATTAATAGAATGCCTATTCAAGCTTTCTGCTTTCTGTCAGTCATAAAGAAACTTATTAAAACTTAGCCCCGTACATGAAGGTGTAGTTAATTGAATATCTAAGCAAGCATTTATTTATAACCCTATAATTTAGCAGCTTAATATATCAAGCCTACCACCTAACCATAGCCTCTTAACAACCAATACCATTAAATTAGAGATTTTTAAATTTTAAAAGCTGATGCATATCGGCCTGGAATTTCTATGTCTTTTTTGAACCAATACCTTTCTAAACAACTTTGTAAGCTTCGTTTAACCAAACTTTGAACGATTTTTTCAAATACATTTATTTAGTACAGTTGTCTGTCCCCTAGTAGTATAGAATACAAATACCGCTACAAAAGACAATTGTAATTTCAAAATTTTTACCATGAATTCACATGTAACTCAGTTAAGCAAGATGTTGATGTGGAGCGTATGTTTTTTAATGTCTGGATTTCTTCAGCAAATGTATGCTCAATGTCCGGTCGAGATGAAAATGCTCGATCTCAGAAGCGTACCCAATTTTCCGCAAACCGATAATATTGTTGTTTGTGGAGAAGCGGATACGCTTTCTTATTTAATTTACTCACCAGATGCCGAAACAGATTTGGTTGGAGTAGAACTTGAACTCGAAATGACTTCGGGTTTGGAATATGGCGGTTTTGTAGAAGGCCATTTTCCAGGAAATAATATATCAGAATTGGACGTGTCAAACCCCAAGCGTCCCAAATTTACCATCCCAACAATTGCCAACGGAGAAATTTTTGTAGCAAACATTGGGGTTACTGCCAATTGTAATTTTGTAGCAGGAAGCACTACTAGTGTTAATGCTACGTTCACATTTGTTTACCAAGATGCCAATGGCTCTTTGTTTACCTGTGAACATGAGTTTTTACCTGTAGGCGACTACAACTCTGAAATTAGAAAAGGAGTTATAAATGTTTATCCGCCTACGGCTTTAGATGGCGCTACGCCAAAACCAACAGTAGAGCCAAGTGATTTTACGACTCCCGATTGCCATTTTGTGCCAATATCACAAGATGGTATTGCGGCGTATGTAGAAGAAATGAGCTTTATAATAGATGGAGTTGATTTAGACAATGTTCTTGAACTAACTACTTTAGCTATCGACGGTAATCCAATACCTTACATCTATGATAGCCCTACACAACAAGTAACAGGTACAGTTGATGCTTCCTTCTTTGATGACGGACGTTTTGATGAAGGCGAAAGTGTACTAGTAGAAGTATGCTACTTAACACAAGGTTGTATTACACCTGCTGACGTGTTTTTTGACTACTCTGCCAATTTTGGTTGTAGTGATCAAATTTGTAGTGAGGGATCATCTGAAGGTAGTTTAAGCTTTACACCAGATTTAGGCGCAAATCCTGTGGCTATTTCCTCGTTTGGTACACCAGGTGAGTTTTGTGATACGCCAATTACTTACGATTTTACCATTAACAGCGAAAATTCAGATCCAGGTGAAGGCTTATGGAACGATCTTATAGTGAGCTTTGATGCTTGTGAAACACCTAATACCGTTTTAGCAGATATTACCGTAAATGGCGTATCCCTTCCAGCAGGTATTTGGAGTGTTGTAAACGGAACTGCTATTGTAGACTTAACTCAATTAACTACAGATATTGATGGTGCAGGAATTGGTTTAGAAGATATTGATGGCGATTTAACTTTTGATGACTTGCCAGGTGGTAACACTATTGTAGTAGGAGTAAGATTAGATGTTGTTTGTGCTTCTGGCCTTGATTGTGCTGGTACTACTTGTAGTATCGAAAGAGTAGAAGTAGATGGTTTACACAATTGTGGACAAGATATGCAAGCATCTATTCCTGTTGATCCTGTTCAGTTTGCTTATGGAGAAACTGCTTGGGACTCAAACGAAGATGTAGAGTTTAGAAGTTCGTATGTTACAGAGTTGGTTGATACAGACCCTGATGTTTGGAAACCAACTGTAAATGGTTACGAATTTAGCTACGATTATGGATTCATCAATATTGAACCTTGTTCACCAACCGCTAACTTATATTTACAAGTAATGGTGCAAGCCAATGGCGAACGTCAAGATCATATCCGTTATACAGCAGGCTCTGCTACCTATAGCCCAGATGGGGCAACCCCCGTTGCTGTAGCTGGTGTAACGTCTCAACAATTACCAGATAGAGCTGGTTTGGAAATTCTTATTCCATTAGGCGATGCTGCTGCAAGTACCAACGATTACTATTTTAACTTAGATTACGAAGGCTTTTGTACACCAGATGATTACGCAACTATTTCTTATACCGTGATAGAAGAATGTGGCGCATGTGGTGGCGGTTGCGAAATTGTACGCTCTTGCCACTCTGTGCAAAGTTGGATTGACTGGGAAGGTTTAGATTGTGTTTGTGATATTGAGGCATCTCTTGATACGCTATATCGTAAAAACTATGGCTTTGCCGATAAAGCAATGACCCAACCACTTACCGCTGCCGATGTTCCTGCCGAAGATAGAATTCGTTTCTTACCTGGTGATACGATGTATTATCGTGCAGCCTACGAAATTCTTAATTCAGAGGTGCTGACAACAGCAGATAGATTATGGTCATTTACCATATACCAACGTAACCTATATGCCGAAGGACGCTTAGATGTAACACAAGCGGAATTCAAAGGATGGTTCCTTAAAAAAACAGCAACAGGTCAAATTACCGAAATTGGTATTCCTGATTGCTTCCAAAATTACGACGACTTAAATAGAGATAATTACTATTTCCCATCTTTTAGAATGTTAAATAGTGGTTCTGACGGAACAGCAAGCTATGTAGATGCGGATAATTATTATGATTCTTGTCTTGGCAAGTCTAATATTAATCCTAATTATCCTATTGAATCAGCCGTAAACTATGATCATGGTGGGTCTAGTACGGACCAATATGATGGTTACATGGGTATGAGGGTGTATTTTGGAAACCCAGACCAATGCCCTCACGAAGGTGCTGCCTCAGAAAATGGTTCTAGCTTAGATCATATGAATGCGTGTCATGAAGAGTTCTTAGCACAGTTTAATATTGAAGATGGTGATTTTATTTATTTAGACTACGAAATCCCAGTTTTCCATAACCCATATCACGATCCTACTGCAACAGCTAGTAATACGAACTACCTAGATCCTAGAGCAGCAGTATATACCATGTCTGATGATTGTGCAAGTGTTACGGTTGCTACCTCTTGTAATACAACTCGTCCATTTTATACGCACGTACCAGGTCCTGTAGGGGTAAATACTACCGTAAATGTTACCGATTGTGATGTAGAAATTGACCATACCTTCACACTAGCTAACCCAGTTCCAATTTTACCTGCCGACCAACTTCCTTGGTACGAAAACGAATACCGCCCATACATGGCAGTAGAATACCTCGAACCCTCTTTCCCTAGTAATTTAGCTTACTTAGGTAATGCAACTATTATTGATGCAGCAGGAAATAGTACATTAGTGCCTGGGCAAAATGTAGACGATAGCTATGGTAACCTAACTTGTATCCCAGATAACGGAAATGTATGTTGTGCCGCAGCAGACCCATCTATTCCCGCAAGCCTACGTTTTAATGACGACGATTGGTATAGAGGATTAGAAATTACTTCATGGAGAACACCTGGGTTTCCTGAGGCTGCTACTGAAAATTATTGTGATGTAAAACCTTTAGTACATTTTCCAAACGACCCTTTTCCAATGTTGGGTGTTGGTGGACAAGAAGCCTGTTCTTGGTCTTTAAACTATGATTTACGTGCTTTATGTCCCGAAGAAATCGACATAACGGAATTTAACTTAAAAGGACAGTTTGCAGAAAACTATGTACCTAATCTATATGTAAATACTTGGGCAAGATCCAATCCAAACGATTTCAATAATAGTATGCAAAATTTACTCGACCCAACTACTTACAATTACTACAGACACAGTAGTTACTATTGGGGGCAGTGTGTACCATATCCATTAGCTACAAAACATATTGCACGCCAAGTAATAGATGTAAATGTAACGCCAGATAATTTTGTAGACAACTCTTTAAACTACGCACCATTATTACCTAGTATTGGCACCAACCTAATTGCCGACTTAGCAGATGAAAACGAAATAACAACCTATACCGTATGTGCAGGCGATGCTAGTTTAGGCGGTGCTACGCACGAAAATGTATCTACTTCTATTACAGTACCTACTACGGTAGAACTAGTAGAAGTGTTGGAGGTAAATGGTACTCCTTTAACCGTTACACAAGTAGGAGTAGATCCTGATGGAACAACCTACCAAGTAACAATGGATGACTTAGCTCCATCAGCATGTTACACCATTCAAATTGTAACTGAATTATTATTCTGTCCAGTAGGTTTAGATTTACCAACTACCGTTTGTGCATCTACTACTTCTGGCTGTATCGACCCTGTAAAACAAGCGGCGCTTTCTGCTGCTACCGAAGCTTGTACGAGTGCCGAAGCTTGTTACCAATATATTAAAGAAGAAGCCGAAATTCAAGCAGAATGGTACATCGAGCCAGAAGTAAATATTGGCTTATGTGATACGGTTGATTTTGCTATTCGTGTAAAAAATGTACGCCCTGCTCAATTAATTAACTTAGATACAGAATGGTGGTTCCCAACAGGTTTAGATTTTGTGCCAGGTAGCTGGTATTTTCAAGCACCAGGTGGTACAACCACTTTCGGACCAATGGTTGCCATTGATGATCCTGTATTAGACCCAGCATCAAATAATGCGTATGGTACCGCTTACCATTATGTTGATGATGCAGATTTTTCTTTAGATATTCACCAAAACGGATTAGAAGGAACTTCGCCTGCTAACAATACAGCCGACGAAAATAAATTCATTATTCACTTTAAAGCAGTAACCAACTGTGAAGAGTTTGTTTCGGGTACGCCTATTCGTTTTGAAATAGAAGCTGCCGATCCTTGTGAGCAAACCATTACTAGTGGAGTAGTAGAAAGTGTGCCTATAATTGTTCAAAATGCGAATCCAGCTAACTTTGCTCAATTATTAACCTATACCGATCCTGGCGCATTACACTGTGGTAGTACAACTGATGTAACCATCACCGCACTCAATATTGCACCATTTGGCGAAACTGCAACTTCTCGTATGTGTATGGTAATTCCTAGTGGAGATATTACTTATACTCCAGGTTCTGTTGCTTATGCTGCACCAGCAGGTTTTGATGGCGAGCCAGTAGAAACAGTTATTGGAAACGCAACAGAAATTTGTATGACCGTACCTGACGGCGTTGGCCCAGGTGAGTTCTTTAGCTTTACCCTAGAGGTAGGATTAGCTGGAACCGTTAGCTGTGGTACTGGACAATTAGGAATAGAAATTAGCTCGTATGTTGCCGACCAAGGTTGTAGCGAACTAGGACTTAATTGTGGGGTAAATGTTTTAAATAGTGTAAACCCTATAGTAGACATTGCATTTTTACCACCAGTTAATGTCGACGATGTTTTACTAACTTCTCAATGCGATGATGACCCAGAAAATGTAACCTTTAACTACACCATGAACTTAAGTAACCCAGGTCCTGCCTATAGCGGAAATGTGGCTATTGAACTAGTTCGTGACTTAGACTTAAACGGACAAATTGATAGTTACGATCCTGTTTTAGCAACAGCTAGTCATTCAATTAACTTAGCTAATGGTAACACCACTTCAGAAACAGGAAGCTTAACAATTCCAGAAAGTATTTCTTGCCCCATCTTAGCACAAATAGTACAGGAAACAGATTGTGTGTGTGATGTGCAAGCGTATTTATTTGATGCATTTGCCCCTGAGTTCTTTGCCGACCTAGGTGAAAAACAAACACTTTGCCCTGATGAAGATTTAACGATAGATGTGTGTAGCAACACTACAGCAGATATGTTTACCGTAGACCCCATTGATGGTGGTACTATAAGCCTAGATGCTGGCGTACTAACCTTTGCTTTAGCAGATGGATACGGTATTGATAACCCAGTTATTTTAAACTTTAATTCTAATCAAGGTTCTTGTTCTTCAGACTTCTTTACACAAATTTACACCATAGAAAAATTTGACATTGGACCTTACGAACCAATTACCATGTGTAGCAATAGCTGCGAATACCTAGAGTTAGACTTGCCAGAATCATGGTTAGGCAATGTAGGTATCCAATGGTCGCCTACCGATTTCTTAGACGACCCAACATCACCATCTCCTGAAATTTGTAACCCAAGTGCAACTACTAATTACACCATTACACTCACACTCGGCGAAGGAGAAGAGGCTTGTACAACAACTGCTAACTGGTTGGTAAATGTTCAAAATCCTGTAAACGAATTCAGCCTAACTTCTGGCGAGTTTTGCGAAGGCAGTAGCTATATTATGAACGCACCTTCTGGCTACGATCAATATGTTTGGTACCAAGTTTTAGGCAGCACTAATGTGCCTGTACAAAGTGGTCCAGACAGAACCTTTGCTGCAACAGCACCTGGTTTCTACACCGCAGAATACCAAGATGAAACAGATGTTTGTAAGCACATCGCTAATGTAGTACAAGTAGATATGTTACCAAGCCCAACCATTACAGATGCACTGGATGAACTCTGTAGTGAGGAAGCCGAAAGTGTAGACTTAACCAGCTATGAAAGTAGTATGGGCAACCTAGCAGGCAGCTTTGCTTGGTACCAAGATGCAGCCGCTACTACAACAGTAAGCAATCCTACCAGCATAACGGTTGCCGATGCAGACGAGTTCTTCGCAGTATTTACCAACAACGAAGGTTGTACAGATACCGCTTCTGTTGTGTTTACCGTATATGAGAGTTCTGTTGTAGAGTTAACGCCTGAAGGCACCACCGAAATCTGTGACAATGGATTAGGTATTGCCTTAACAGCTACTACTGGTTATGATAACTATGATTGGTATCGTAACGGAATTGTACTCGTACAATCTGGCGCAAGCAATACTTATACTGCTACAATTTCTGGCGATTATAGTGTAATTATTACCACTACAAATACTTGTAACTCCGCACCCGAACCAGCAACAATTATCATCAACGAATTACCAATACCAGGTATTCAAGCAAATGATGCAACGACTTTCTGTGAAGGTGGCGAAACGATTTTATCTGCTACCGCAGGTTTTACAACTTACCAATGGTTTCAAGATGGAGTAGCCATCTCTGGTGCTACTAGCATTGATTATGTGGCAATTACTAGTGGTGCTTACCACATTGAAGTAACCGACGAAAACACTTGTGCGGGCGCATCTGTTCCAGTAACAGTAACCGTTAATCCTAATCCAGTTGTTGGTTTAGCAGCAAACGGACCTACAACCTTCTGTGAGGGTGGAAGTGTAGAAATAGAAGCAACAGCAGGTTTTGATACCTACGATTTCTATTTAGATGGAATCACTTTATTGCAATCTGGTGCTAGTACAACATTTATTACTAGCCAAGCAGGTAGTTATACCGTTATTGCAACCAATAGCTTTGCTTGTGCAAGCGAAACTACTGCTATTGTAGTTACTGTAAATCCATTACCAGAACCAGTAGTAACTATAGATGGACCTGCTACTTTTTGTGATGGTGGTAGTACCACTATCGAAGCTACACCTGGTTTTGCTAATTATACTTGGTATCTTGATGGAGTAGAGTATTATTCTGGTCCATTAAATACTGGTACGATTAGTGAGGAAGGCGGCGAATTTATGGTAGTAGTAACCGATGCCAACGGCTGTATGGGTGCTTCTAACATGGTTAATATTATGATCGACCCATTACCAGAACCGGCAATTGATGTTTCTGGCGAAACAGTCTTCTGTGAAGGTGGAGAAGTAATTTTATCAGTAAGTGGCGTGTATCCTACCATCGAATGGTACTTGGATGATGTATTAATTCCAGGAGCAAACACCAATGTATTAGTCGCTACACAAACAGGCGATTATACGGTTTATGTAAACGATAACAATGGTTGTGAAGGTACTTCAAAACCAGTAACCGTAACCGTTAATCCATTACCAGAACCAACATTAGCAGCAACCAATGGTAACCTAGAAGCCTGTGCAGATGCAGGTGGCGTAAGCTTAACAGCAAATCCTGCTGGTTTAGCCAATTACGATTGGTACCGAGACGGAGCTATCCTAGAACAGGCTGGTACAAACAATGTATTTGTAGCTACCGAGTCTGGCTTATATACCGTAGCCGTTACCGATGCAAATGGATGTAGTGCAACAACTACGGCTGTTGAAGTAACGATTAATGAATTACCAGACCCAGTTGTAGATGCTTCTACTTTAGAAATATGTCAAGGCGAAGCCAGTACTTTAAATGCTACAGAAGGAATGGCAACTTACGTTTGGTCACCAACAACTGCTTTAAGTTGTTTTGATTGTGCAAGTCCAATTGCTACACCAAACAGCACAACTATCTACAGCGTAACAATAACAGATACCAATGGCTGTTCTGCAAGTACAAGCGTAGAGTTAGTAGTTAATCCATTACCACAACCAATTATTGCCGCTCCTGCTCTTAGCACTTGTGAAGGCGAATCTATCTTACTTACCGCCTCATCTGTTTATACAGAATACGAATGGTATATTAATGGTAGTGTATTAGTACAAACAGGAGCTTCCAATACTTATGAGGTTACCGAAAGTGGTACATTCTCTGTAATTGCTATTTCCGATAAAGGTTGTAAAAGCGCACCTGTAGAAATAGATATTACGGTGTTCAGACTACCAGTAGTAGTCGTAACTTTAGATGGTCCTGATACCTTCTGTGATGGCGGTAGTACCACTATCGAAGCAACTCCAGGATTTGTAAATTACGAATGGTATATCGACGGTGCGCTTTATTATACTGGTCCATCTAATGGCGGTATTATAGATGATGTACAAG
>JAHDBT010000219.1 GCA_020630215.1 Bacteroidota bacterium | reverse complement strand
GCATATCTTTACCCCACAAAATCAACCAACAATTCAAAGCAATGATAAACACTATCCAACATACTATCCCACACCAACAAACAGGCTATTTCTCCAAACTCATTTTAGACTATTTACACGGAGCCGACTCCCTAAAACCCTTCTACAAATATGCGCCTAATTTAACGGCTTTTGAGGAGGTAATAAAAGCCGTACAGCAACACCAATACGACCGTGTTGTACTAGCAGACGTTTTAAAAAAACAATACCAAAACATACCGCATACTACAGCCGTACAAAACAATATTTCCTTGTTGGCAGATGACAAAACTTTTGTGGTCGTTACAGGGCATCAAACCAATTTGTTTACAGGGCATTTGTATTTTTTCTACAAAATAATTAGCACCCTTAAATTGTGTAAACAACTAAAAGAAACCTATCCTAAATACAATTTTGTGCCTATTTATTGGATGGGCAGCGAAGACCACGATTTTGAAGAAATTAACCACCTCCACCTATTTAATAAAACCCTCACTTGGCAGCAAGATAAAAAAGGCGCAACAGGACGTTTAGCTACTAATACGCTTAAATCATTATTCAAAGAATTAAAAACCTTGTTAGGCGATTCCGACAATGCAACATCTTTGTATAAAACACTTTACAAATCTTATTTAAAAGAAAATGAAACGCTAGGTGCAGCAACACAGTACTTGGTAAACGAATTATTTGGTCAGTATGGATTGGTGATTTTAGATCAGGATTCGGCAGCCTTAAAACAATTGTTTGCGCCTATTATGGAGGAAGAATTACTAGCACAAAAAAGCAATGACTTGGTAACAAAAACCAATGCCGAACTAGTAGCAGCAGGTTACCACAGCCAAGCCTATGTGCGACCAATAAATTTGTTTTACCTTACCAATAACTTCCGAGAAAGAATTGAATATGATGAAGTTAATAAGCAGTATAAAGTATTAAAAACAGACTTGGTTTTTACCCAATCCGAACTCCAATCCGAACTAGCAGCGCATCCTGAAAAATTTAGCCCCAACGTAATTTTACGACCCGTATACCAACAAAAAATATTGCCTTGTTTAAGTTATATTGGTGGGGGAGGAGAGTTGGCCTATTGGATGCAATTAAAAGAAGTATTTACTCATCACCAAGTACATTACCCGATGCTATTATTACGCAACTCGGTACTGTGGGTAGATGAAGGAAGTTGCAAAAAAATGGACAAGCTTGGCGTTGGTATTAAGGACTTATTTCGCAATACCGAAAAATTGGTGGTAGAATATGTGAATCGCCATACCGAACATCGTTTAGATTTATTTGCACAGAAAGAACAAATTCAAAATGTATTTGCCGAAATTTTAGAAAAGGCAATGGCTATTGATGGTAGTTTACGAGCATCGGTAACAGGCGAAATGACCAAATTAACCAAAGCCATCGAAAAAATAGAAGGCAAATTACTACGTGCCGAAAAACGCAAACACGAAACGGCAGGCACACAAATACGAAATCTTAAAACCAAATTATTTCCTAATAATAGCCTACAAGAACGCTACGATAATTTTATTCCTTTTTATTTAAAATATGGCAATCAATTTGTAGAACGATTGTACCAAGAACTCGACCCATTAAATAAACAATTTAGTGTGTTGGTGGCATCGAAAGTAGATTTAGGGAAGGATAAAAAATAAAAAATGCTCCTGACTTTTGAGAATCAGGAGCATAAAGTGGATTGATAATTCAAATTGTCACACTAGAATTTATCTAATCTCTTGCTTGCTAAATATAAGCTTAGTATTGGGCATACTTTACAATTACTTGCACAAAACAAATAGTGCTTTGCAATAACAAGGCCAATTATTGCATAAATAGTTAAAGGTGTTTGTTATTACTTGTTTATGTTAACATATTCAGAGGTTTCTTGCTTTTTTAAACCTCCTAGTAGTTTGCGCCCATTTTTTTTGCGCTTAGGATATTTTACCGAAAAAGCAACCGTATTAATCGCTACCTCATCTGGTGCTAAGTGATGTGTCCACATAAGTGTACCATTTTTTAAGTTTCTGCGAGCATTAGAGGTTTCGCTAACATTTACCTGTATGCCTCTTTCTTTAGATACAGGTACCTGGTCTTGCAGTTCGATAATAATGGGAGTTGTGCGGTTATTTTGTACAATAATTTCGTATTCTTGGGCTTTGGTAATGCTCGATTTAAGCAGTTTTTGTTCCGTAGTTTTGCCTTTTTCTAGGCGGCTTACCACTATCAAGTCATCAATTCCTAAAGATAAATCTAAAGTGTCGATACTTTTGCTATCAATGTACGATTCGCCAATATAAGTATTGTTATAATAAACACTTGCAGGGCCTTCTAGTAGCGTATACTGGTTAAAACCAAAAATTTTGGCAAGTAAAAACACCCCCTCGTCTACTTTAGGAATACAAAAATGTTGGAAACTGGCATCGAGTTGGTAATTATCAATATCTAGTAAATAGGGCGCATCATTGGCAACAATACTGTGCTTATCTTTAATTAAAAACTTATTACTCAATTTAGCCGAATCAAAAGAGCTGCGTCTTTTTTTAGCAGCTTTTTTTAAACCACTATTACTAGGCTTAAAAGGTGATTCTTGACTGTAAAGCCCATCAGAAATACTTTCTTTTTGCATCGCTGTTTGTTGTATTTTAAAATGCACATCTCCTTTTTCTGTTTCGGCATTAATGTTTAGGTTATTTTCGTTCGTATTAGTACTGTTAAGCGTCGATTCTGCTAGTTCTTCTTCCGTTTGTTCTTGCTCGCCTGTACTTGCATAATCGTATTGAGGTTTTTGGTCGGTAGCCAGTATAATTTCCGCTTCCTTGTTTAGCGTCCAAGCTTCTAAACTTGGCATTTCTATTTTTTTATTAGGCACATGCGTCGATAATTCGAGGAGTACATCTTGCCAATCAATGCCTGTATTATTGGTAATTTGCGCTTTGTATTCTAGCATTACGGGGTCGGTAATATCAACGGTTCGTAAATTGTAAACTGGTTGCCAGGAGGCATCGTTAACCATATACCGCAACTCTAATTTACATAGTGTTGCATCAACAGTATTCATCGTAATAATTACCTGCGATTGCAAACTCACTTCTCGTTCTCCAAGTGCATCATAGCGTTTTTTTAAGTCTTGTTGCACATCCCCTTTTTCTCGCATCCGTTTATTCAAAATGGCTATTTTGTTATTAATGGCAGTAATTCGAGTACGGTAATATTGTGCGGCTTCTTTAATTTCAGAAATGGTAATGCCTTTTTCTCCTCCTAAAGAGTTGTTGTTTTCCATTAATTGTTTTTCGTGCAAATAACCATCTTTTTCTCCTTCAAGGGCGGCTACTTGGTCTATTAGTAAATTAATCGAATCTTTCATCATCATTAACTCTAAGGAGTTGTTCACTTCCACATTTCCAACCCTGCTCGATACGGCAAGTACGCTTATCTGTTCGCCTAGTGCATTTATTTGCAAACTGTTGGCATCTATTTTAGGCGATAAGCCACTAATAACAATATTGGCAGTTCCGGCACGTAAAGGAATTTTAGCAGAACGGTAAATTTCGGCACCATTCGGAAATAAAGTAACTGATTTTATAAGGGTTTTAATTTGTTGATTAGGTAAAGCACCTTTGTTAAAATAATTGTTGGTACTAGCCAATAAAGGAAGTGTAACTAGTAAGCAGCAAAAGAGTATGATATTTTTTTTCATCTCTAGGTAATTTTTAATGTAGCGGTTAAATTCATACTAATGATAACTCATGGTAGTTGTATTATCATTAGTGAAAAGGGATAAATAAATCAGGTCAGTATGTGCGATTATTTTTTTCAAGACCAGGCACAAAGCGGAGCAATAGGTCTATTGCGAGCATTTGTAACGCAGGATTAGAAAAAAGAATAATCATAATGGCCTAATTTATTTTGTCGCTTTCACTTAGAATTGAAATAATAAGAATGAGTGTTTGCTGCTAGGAAAACGCTAAAAAATTTAAATGGTCGTTATGGTTTCATAAAAAGTAACACCTTGTTTAGGATGTTTAGGTAAAATAGAGCGTACATTATTGGAAAGGTAGTGAATTATTGCCTGTTTTACAAAGTTTAATTACATTTTCGTGACAAGATTAAAAAAAAGAAATAACAAATGTATTGTTTTTTTACATTTTAATAGGTAATTAAAAATCACAATTATAAAGTTGTAAATTAATAAGGTGTCATTAATTGTAATGTGAAAAGTCCTAATTATCATCTGTTTTTATTTGGCAAGCAACTTGTAGTAGTAATATAAATACTTGTTTTTATAGGAAATGCAAGCCTATTAGTAGTCTTTAATTTTTAATTTGAATTCAATACTTCTGAAAAATACTTGATTAGCAATTAAACTCTCCTAAGCTTATCGTATTTTTGCATTATAAGAGGTTTGGTTACTATTCAACATGCCTTTTAATTTTTTTTGAATATCAAATAAAGAATATCGAACACTGCATGACGAATTTTACCCTGCCGATGGTTAAAATTTTTCTACGGAAAATTAGAAAATAATTATTTTTTTAGTATCTACCTTTAGGCATTATTTTATATTCAAAAAAAAGAATGCAAATGCTGAGTCGTAAGGAGGTTTGTTTATTTTAGTGTTATTTACTAGAAAAAATGTGTAAATTTGTAAAAGTGTAATTACAACCACTTTTTATATAGCAGCGTATATTTATTATTGAATAACTGCATAACCTAATTATATCTTATTTTATGTCTAATTATTTATCATTAGAAAAACTGGTGCAAATTGATTCGCCATCGGGCTTTACTCAAAGGGCTGCCGACTATACCGTAGATTTACTAAAAAGCTATGGCTTAAATCCGAGTTACACGAATAAAAATGCAGTTAAATGTAATTTGGGCACTACGCCGCCCATATTAAGCATTGCTGCACACCTCGATACACTAGGAGCTATTGTTACTCGTATAAATGGAGATGGTACTTTGAGTTTCTCTAAACTAGGCGGGCCTGTGTTAAATAGTTTTGAGGGAGAGTATTGCCGCATATATACCCTAAACGATAAAGTATATACGGGCACTTTGCTTTTAAACAATCCAGCAACACATGTAAACCGAGAAGCAGGAACCGCCAAAAGAAACATAAATACTATGCATATACGTATTGATGAGGTGGTGTATAATATGGATGATGTAGAACAATTGGGCATTAGAGTAGGAGATATTATTTGCTTTGATACTCGTTACCAAGAACTAGAAAGTGGCTATATTAAATCGCGCTTTATGGATAACAAAGCAGGCTGCTATGTTTTATTTGAATTAGCTCGCAGACTAAAAGCCGCAGGTAAAGATGTGCCTGTAGAAATTTTCTTTTCTAATTACGAGGAAGTTGGGCATGGCGGTACTTGTGGTTATGCTCCTACCATACAAGAACTATTAGTGCTAGATATGGGCGTAGTAGGTGATGGCTGTGCAGGAGACGAACGCTGCTGTTCTATTTGCGCTAAAGACTCTAGCGGCCCTTATGATTATGCCTTTAGAAAAAAACTAGTACAACTAGCCGATAAAAACAAAATTCCCTACATCATTGATGTCTACCCCTTTTATGGTTCCGATGGTTCCGCAGCCCTGCGTGCTGGCAACGATTTTAGAGTCGCACTCATTGGCCCTGGCGTAGCCGCTTCACATGGCATGGAACGCACCCATAAAAGAGGCATCGAAGCTACCATTGATTTGTGCCTAGCGTATATTGAGCAAATGGAGGAGACGTGTTGATTTTTGATTCTTGATATTTGAGATATGATTTTTGATTTTTTTCCCAACTAAAAATCCGTGTAATCTGTGTCATTCGTAAAATCTGTGATTCAAACAAGAGGAATACATCTAAAATGTAGATTCGAAGATTTATAAGTTTCAATGCACTAATATTAAGAATATTTTATTACTACGGACGATTTCTAATGGTTGATTTTTGTGCCGTAGGTACAACCTGTTTATAGAAAAAAAACAAACCACATAACCAAGCACTGTAGGTGCGACCCATTTCATTTATCATTTTTTGTTAGTATCCAAATTCAGCCAATTACATCAGCAAGAAAAACTCAAAACTCCAACAATTACATCAGCAGGAAAAAACTCAAAACTCCAACAATTACATCAGCAGGAAAAAAACAAAAATCAAAGTTCAAAGCTATTCCAAAACAATCAACTCAGAACAAACAATCCCATCCGTTTTAACAATAGCCGACCCCCACGAAAGCCCTACCCCAAATCCAGATAGCAACAAAGACAAGGATTGATTTTGCAAAACGTTTTGTAACTGCGTAACCATCGTTAAGGGAATGGTAGCACAACTCGTATTGCCAAAATTTTTTAACGAATAAGGCACTCGTTCGGCATCCACTTTAAGTTTTTTGCGAACCCTTTCGTTGAGCAATTTATTGGCTTGGTGAAACACAAAATAATCGAAATCGCTAATGTTTTTTTGGAAGTGTTCTAGTAGGGTTTTAATATTGGGAACCACCTCTAACATCGTGAAATTAAAAATCTTTAGTCCATTCATGCCCATTTGGTAGCGGTTGCGGCATATCCCTGGACTTATTTCTTCGTACTGTAAACTGGCTTCACTAAGGCGATGCCTTGCGCCACCGTCGGGAATAATAATGGCATTAAAACCTTTTCCATCGCTTTGTAAATTAAAATACATATCGGGAGCAGTTGTTTGCCATTGTAAGGCGGTTGCGCTTCCAGCATCCGAAAAAATGGGGGCGGTGCTTTTATCTTTTTCAGAAACAACAACCGTAGAAGTATCCCCTACTAGCAGCAAGCCCTTTTTTAAGTAGCCATTACTCATTAAACTGCTAATTACCGACAGCCCATATACATAGGCCGAGCAGCCCAAATTAATATCAAATGCAAGGCAGCTTTTGGGCAATCCTAGGCGGTGTTGTAGTGTAATAGCAGTAGCAGGGGTAATATAATCGGGCGTTTGCGAAACAAAAATTAACACCTGTATTTCAGACTTATCCCAATCAAGATCGCCTAATAATTTTTCGGCCGCAGCAAGGCATAAATCGGAGGCACATTGATGAGGAGCAACATAGCGTCTTTGTTCAATGCCCGTTGTTTTAATTAATAAGGCTCGTTCTTTTTCACTCAGGTATTCGTATTGTGCATTGTGTGCTATGTTAGCGGGAACAGCGGCTGCCAATCCTGCTATACTTACCTTTTCACTTGCCAGTAGTGCCATGTGTTTATTATTTGCTTACCAGTTCATAAATATCGCCAACGGTAATACAGCTTTCCAAAGCGTCGCCATCAATAACCATATCGTATTCCGCATCAATCATTGCCAGTACAAGCAAGGCGTGCATCGAACTCCATTCTTCTAAAGCCCTAAATTTAGTATCTAAAATAATGCTATTGACTGGTACTTCATCAAATTGTTCTGCAAAATTATCTAAAAAAACTTTTACTTTTGTATCTGTAAGCATGTTCATAATGTGGTGCTTTTTTCCTTTACCAAATTAAATAAATCAATTACCGTATGGCAAGCCATCAGTTCGTCGCCACTTAGGGTTACATCGTATTCTGTATCAACCAAAGCAATTAAAATTAAGGCGTGCATCGAACTCCAATCTTCTAAATCCTTAAAGCTAGTAACAGCCGATAAAGTGTTGGGAGGAATATCCTCGAATTCGGCTTCTAATTGTTGTATGAAATTTTTTATATCCATTATTATTTACTAAATGTTGTAACAAGTTTGTTGCTTTATCTTCCTATAAAATTTACAAGTAAGTAGCCGGTTAATAATGTGTCGATTATTTTTGTCTGACTACTTAACTGCAAAGGTAATAAAAATCGCTGCCATTTACAGTTTTACAATGGTACTTGCCCACGATAAGCCTACCCCAAAACCTGCTAGTAAAACAGTACTTCCCTTTTGCACTTTTTTAGCTTGCAGGGCTTCGTACAAAGCAATAGGTATGGTAGAGGCAACGGTATTGCCACAATCGGCAATATGTACCCAAAATTTTTCGGGCGGAATGGCTAGTTTTTTTTGTAACTTTTTTAGAATAAAACCATTGGCTTGGTGAAAAACAAACAAGTCAATATCGGCATACGTTAATTGTGCTTTTGCTAGTAATTGAGCAATCATATTAGGTACTATTTTAAGGGCAAAAGATAAAACGGCTGCGCCATCCATTAAAAAGTTATCGTCGGAGCGCACATTGCCATGTTTATTGGTATACTCCTTTGCCGATGCTGCCGTTTTAGGATGCCTAGCTCCTCCATGCTTGATGATAATTTTGTTCATTTGGTTGCCATCGCTGCCATAAGTAAAAGGGCCAATATGTTTAGATTTGTTGTTAATGCCACTAATAATACTGGCAGTTCCTGCATCACCAAACAACATCCTAGCACTTTTATCCTTTGGGTTAATGTATCTGCTAATGGTTTCGGCAGTTAACAACAAAACGGTTTTGGCTTGTCCCGTTTCTATCATTCCTTTGGCCAAGCCTAAGCCATACACATAACCCGTGCAACCTTGGTTAAAATCGAAAGTGCCAATTTGTTGCGGCAATTGCAATTCTTTTTGAATAAAACAAGCCGTTGTAGGCGTTACATAATCGTTGCTTTGCGTACAAAAAAGGAGTAAATCAACATGTTGTTTATCAATAGCGTGTTCCTCAAATAATTGCAAAGCGGCTTTTATTGCCAAATCAGAGGGCGTAACATCGGCATTGGCAATATGGCGTTTTTTAATACCCGTGTGCTTTTCCATAAACGGCATATCTAAGTCGGGAAAATCACGCGCTAAATCCTCGTTTGTTACCACCGTAGGAGGTAAATAATAACTGATATGTTGCAATGCGGCTACTGCCATTGTATTTTTTTTTGTTCACTACTCACCAGTTAAATTCTTGTTTTTTGAATATCGAATATCGAACAAGGAATATCGAATGATGAAGTGAGGTAATAGCTAAAATTAAAAGTTTATTAATTAATTTTCCTATAGAAAACTTAATTCGCCAGCAGGAAAACTTCATCATTCCTTGTTCGATATTCGTTATTCGATATTCAAAAAAAGATTTTAAAGTAATGCTGAATAGCATTTTTTTTTGTTCACTAAACTATGCAGAGGTAGCAAATTTACTAAAACTAATCAATAGACTTCTTTTTTTCGTTCACTTATTAGACCACATTAGATTTTGTGCATTTGTTGTAAGTAATTGTATAATATATAATTCTTCGTAAACTACTAGGGGCAGCAATCATTAGCTCGTAGAGAAAATTCATGAATTTTCTCTACCAATCCAAAAACAAAAACTTTGTGTACTCCGTGTTTTTGTATCAAAAAAATAGGACGTTAAATTTACACAAAATCTATATTGGTTGAGTATAGTATTCAAAAAACACTAACTTTGATTTTATGCAAAACGGATTCACCATAGAAGAACTTAGAACGATAAAACAATACTACATTATTGGTAATGGAAGGTCGGGAACTACTTTACTCAATTTTTCCTTAAACAACCATTCGCAAGTACATTGCTCGCCAGAGTTTCGGTTTACCATTGCCTTTTATAAAAAATACCACCAACAATATCCTATTGATAAAGATGCCTTAGTAAGCGATTTAATTCGTTATTTAAATGCCATTTACGGACGTGCTAGAACCGATAATCAAATCTGGTTTTTTAACGAAACCAAATTTATTAAAGCCTTGTTTGCGCTAGGAGATGTAAATTATGTAGAGGTTTGTAAGTTGCTATCGCTACATTTAGAATTACAAAAAGTACCTCCACAAAATGTACACATCCTAGTAGATAAAAACCCCGATTACACCCCTTATGCCGAAACCTTAATCCGTTTATTTCCCGAAACCAAATTTATTATCACCATTCGAGATTACCGAGCCTATGTGTTATCCAACCTAGAAAATCAGAATAATAAAATTGTAAATGTGGTGTACTTTGCCTTGTTGTGGCGCAAGTTTAACCAAGAAGCATTGCGCCTAAAAGCCGTTTACCCCAAACAAGTACACCTACATCCCTACGAAACCTTTTTAGCAGCTCCCAAAGCACAAATGCAAAAACTATGTACCTTCCTTAACATCCCTTATGAAGGCAATTTACTAGCACATAATAAAAAAGTAAAAATTAATCCTGCACAACAAGCCGATGCCAATAGACAAGTGCGATTTAGTAAATTATCGAAACCGCTTAATACCTCGCGAGTAGCTGCTTGGCAAAGTCGTTTATCTGCTAAACAAATTGCATTAAGCGAGTTAATAAGCGGCAGTACAGGCAAGGCTTTGGGCTACGAAACAACAAAGAATTTATCGAGGTGGCAAAAAATAAGCATGTATGCATGGCACTTGCCACAAATAATAGTTTTTTATGTAACTTACTATATCTTTGTCAAGAAGTATTTTTCTATTCCATTGGCTTGGCGTGTTTGGCTTATTAAGTGGTTGGGGTTGAATAGGTGATGTTTATGGACGGAGAAAAAATAAACACTACCATTTTTTGACATGTTTATTTAAACGTTAAAAGTAGTTGACATCAAGCCAGAGACTTTAGGCCCGTTACGCTCCAGCCGGGAGGCTGAACCGGGCAGCAGAGTCAAGCGTCTCCGCTTGAGCCAAACGAGTTTAAAGCCTCCCGGCTTGTATTAAAAATTGTAAACCGATTGGATAAATCTCTCCCCTTTTTTTGAATTATTTCCCTAGCAAATTCGTTACCCCAATACACCAAATCCTCTTAATCATGCTCTTAAAACTTCTTTGCCTTATCCTAGCAAGCAACATCTTAATTGCCATTAGTGCCATACATATATATTGGGCAATGGGTGGTAAAAAATGGGGCGATATTGTTATCCCTAAAGTAGTCGCAAAGGGAGAGGCTACTTTTAAACCTGGCCCTATTGGTACCTTAATGGTTGCGGTTGGATTATTAGCAATGGTTGCCGTACTTTGGATGTATAACGGCTACCTCCTTTTTCCTTATTTTATAGGCTTTATTAAGCCCGCTATTTGGCTTATCATAATAATTTTTCTGCTGCGTGCCATTGGCGATTTTAAATATGTAGGACTATTCAAAAAAATAAAAGATACCGATTTTGCCTACTACGATACCAGGGTTTTTACGCC
>JAHDBT010000218.1:10654-11188 GCA_020630215.1 Bacteroidota bacterium | reverse complement strand
ATGTAACAGGTTCTAACGGACCAAACACCACAAACATCATCAGCCTAGAAGCAGGCGAACATGACCCATCAATCGACGCAGGTATCTACCAAGACGATTCAACGGATGATACCGCAAGCTTAGGTGACACGGTATGGTTTGATGATGACCAAGATGGTATCCAAGATGCAAATGAGATAGGTGCAGAAGCTGTAATAGTTAACTTATATGATGCGGATGGCAACTTAGTAGCAACAACAACAACAGATGGCAACGGCAACTACTTATTTGACGACTTAACTCCAGGTGATTACTACATAGAGTTTGAACTGCCAATAGACTATATCACTACACTAGGTGATGCAGGAAGTGATGACGAAGCAGATAGTGATGTAACAGGTGCAAATGGACCAAATACTACTAGCATTATCAGTCTAGAAGCTGGTGAGCATAATCCAACTATTGATGCAGGTATTCACCAAGCTGAAGACCCAGTAGAAGAGTTAGGCTCCATCGGAGATACCGTTTGGTTTGACGAAAATGCAGATGGCGTAG
>JAHDBT010000218.1:3451-10554 GCA_020630215.1 Bacteroidota bacterium | reverse complement strand
TGTAAGCCTAGACGAAGGGGAAGATTACGTAGATGCAGACTTCGGTTTCACGCCAGAAGACGAGTTAGGCTCCATCGGAGATACCGTTTGGTTTGACGAAAATGCAGATGGCGTAGAAGACCCGTCGGAAGAAGGTATCCCAGGAGTAGAGGTGACATTACTAGATGAAAACGGTGATGTAATCGCAACGACTACAACCGACGAAAATGGCATGTACATCTTCGACGATTTACCAGCAGGTGATTACACAGTAGTTGTAGGCGATGGACCAGAAGGTACAGAAATTACCACCCCATCGAGCGATGATGTAAGCCTAGACGAAGGGGAAGATTACGTAGATGCAGACTTCGGTTTCACGCCAACAGTAGAAGAACCAACTGGTTCTATTAGCGACACGGTATGGTTTGATGAAGATGGCGATGGCATTCAAGATATTTCGGAAGAAGGTATCCCTAGTATAGAAGTTACTTTACTAGATGAAGATGGAAACGTAATTGCCACAACTACTACGGGTGGTGATGGTAGCTATATCTTTGACGACTTGCCAGCAGGTGATTACACAGTAGTAGTAGGTGAAGGTCCAGACGGAACAGGTCCAAGTACTTCTACAACAGATGAGGTAAGCCTAGAGCCAGGCGAAGATTATACAGATGCAGATTTCGGTTTCACCCCAGCAGAAGAGTTAGGCTCCATCGGTGATACGGTTTGGTTTGACGAAGATGGTGATGGTGTGGAAGATGCTACTGAAGAAGGCATTGAAAATATTGTTGTTACCTTGATCGATGAAAATAGTGAAATAGTGGGAGCAACACTTACCGATGAAAATGGTAACTATACATTTGATGATTTACCAGCAGGAGATTATACCGTAATTGTAGGTAATGGCCCTGATGGAACAACTCCTAGTACAGATACAAATGATGAGGTGAGCTTAGAACCTGGTGAAAATTATGAAGATGCGGACTTTGGCTTCGCTCCAAGTAATGAACCTCTAGGTACAATCGGCGATTACGTATGGTTAGACACTGATGGTGAAGGCACCCAAGACGAACCAGGTAATGGTATTGGCGATGTAGCAGTAACATTAGTAGATGAAAGTGGCAATGTAATTGGCACCGTATTGACGGATGAAAACGGTTATTACGAATTTACAGATTTACCAACAGGTGAGTATACCGTTATAGTTGGTTCTGGTCCAGACGGAACCGTATTAACTACACCAGCTACGGATAATGTAAGTCTTGCCCCTGGCGAGGATTATACAGATGCAGACTTCGGATTTACACCAACAGACATGGAAGAACCATTAGGTACAATCGGTGATTATGTTTGGTTAGACACAGATGGCGAAGGTGATCAAGACGAACCAGGTAATGGTATTAGTAATGTAACAGTAACATTAGTAGATGAAAGTGGCAATGTAATTGGCGCAGTATTGACGGATGAAAACGGTTACTACGAATTTACAGATTTACCAGCAGGTGAGTACACAGTAGTAGTAGGTTCTGGTCCTGATAGCACCGTATTAACTACACCAGCTAATGACAATGTAAGCCTAGCTCCAAGTGAGAACTATACAGATGCAGACTTTGGATTTACACCAACAGACATGGAAGAGCCAACAGGCTCAATCGGTGATTATGTATGGTTAGATGCAGATGGCGAAGGCGACCAAGACGAACCAAGTAATGGTATTGATGGCGTAGCAGTAACATTGGTAGATGAAAGTGGCAATGTAATTGGCACCGTGTTAACGGATGAAAACGGTTACTACGAATTTACAGATTTACCAGCAGGTGAGTATATAGTTATAGTAGGTTCTGGTCCTGATAGCACCGTATTAACTACACCAGCTAATGACAATGTAAGCCTAGCTCCAAGTGAGAACTATACAGATGCAGACTTTGGATTTACACCAACAGACATGGAAGAGCCAACAGGTTCAATCGGTGATTATGTATGGTTAGATGCAGATGGCGAAGGTGACCAAGACGAACCAATGGGCGGCATCTTTGGTATGACGCTTACTTTAGTAGATGAAAATGGTAATGTAATTGCCGTTACCACTACTAACCAAGATGGTTACTACGAGTTTGATGATGTACCAGCAGGTACTTACACAATTGTAGTAGGTCAAGGCCCTGATGGAACGGTATTAACTACACCAGCTAATAACACAGTAAATCTTGACCCAGGTCAAGAATACACAGATGCTGACTTCGGATTTACACCAATTGTAGAAGAACCAGCTAATATAGATGGTGTTGTAGTTGTGGAAGGTGTTGGTATTGGTGGTATTGTAATAACATTAGTAGACGAAAATGGCACGACCATAGCAACTGTTATGACCGATGAAAATGGTAACTACGAATTCCCTGATGTACCAGCAGGTACTTACACAATTGTAGTAGGTCAAGGTCCTGACAATACAACGCCAAGTAGTCCAACAACTATTACCGTTGTACTAGAACCAGGTATGGATGTTGTTGCACCAGGATTTGAGTTTACAAACCTATCAGACGAGTGCATCAACCTTGCAGTAACGCATGATGTAGTTTGTGATGGCGATGATAGCTATACGGTAGCAGTAATTGTTACAGGTGGCGAAGCTCCATACACCATTAACAGCCAAGTAAGTGAAAGTGGACAATTTGAAATTGGTCCATTTACAAACGGCATGGCTTACAACTTTACAGTAACAGATAACAACGGCTGTACTTTAAGTGTACTAGAGGCTCCAGAACCATGTACTACTTTACCAGTCGAAATTATCAGCTACACAGGCGAAGTATTAATCGATGGTAACTTATTGAAGTGGGTAACCGCTTCGGAAGTGAACAACGATTACTTCACCTTAGAAAGTTCTACAGACGGTGTTAACTTTACCACAATTGATACGCAAGACGGATTAGGTACTAGCTCAACAGGTACTACCTATAACTTCTTAGACAAAGATGCTCCTGCGGGCATTAGTTACTACCGATTAAGTCAAACCGACTTTGATGGTACAACTACCGAAGTAGGCGTAATTAGTTTAGTACGTGGCGAGTCTGGCTTATCTGTAAGCATTACACCTGTACCAGCTATTAGCTTTGTAAACGTAAGTGTTAATACTTCTAAAACAGAAGTAATACAATTAAACATCTTAGATGTTAGCGGTAAACTAATTGCTAAACAAGCATTAGAAACTACTGCAGGTGTTACTACTACTACAATAGATATTGGCAACTTTGCAGCAGGTATGTACTTAATGGTTGTTGAAAGCAGCGAGCAAGTAATTACTAGTAAGTTTGTGAAGAAATAAGACGGAGTATATTAAATGTATTCTTGGTAAAAAAACCTCAAGTCGGAAACGGCTTGGGGTTTTTTACTTTTATAAAAAGCGGGGAAAATAGGTGCCAATTTTTAGGAAGTGCTACAAAAAGGAGCTGAAACTACCAACAGAAATGCTAGGTATTCTCCAACTTAGTTTATAAAACGATGGAGTTACTTTTGGCCAAGATATACTATTGTGAAGCTTTTTTAGGGCAAATGCCTTGCTGGCATTATGGCAAAGATATGATGTTTAAGTGAAAAAAAATAAAAAAATAATCGCCTAGTTTTCATGACAATTAACGGAGGGTTTATATATAGTGTTAATTGTTTCTTCTGTAAGAGGAATTACAAAAAAAATAACTTAATACCTAATGTTAATAAAAAAATAGTTTTTGCTGCTAGTAGCACTTATCATTTAGTCAATAATTCGACTATTTTATTTAAGTGTTTGACTATCAGCATAATAATGAAAAAAAATATTGATCTGCTTTTTTGAATTTATAATAACAAATAAGTGAAGTTGAATTTAATGAAAAGTTTTTTTTACACATCTGATAAAGTTTTAGAAATGACACGGTAATGAAGTATTGTAGACGTATAATGATAGAAAGGTAGAAAATGTTACAAAAGAAGATTTCTTTCCTAGGCTTTATTTGGCATCTTTTCTGATTAATGAATGACAATTAACCTACCCCCTTACTAAACATCACTATTGTATAACACATCTCCATTTATTGGAGTGTAAGCATCACCAACCCCATATTTTCATATTGAATAATGATTTAAGTGTTGCTGATTAAATAATCGGCCTAGGATAACTATGCCTAAACATTGTATACGTAATAATTTTTGTTTTTTTTCAATAAAAACTTTTTACCATGAATTCATTTTTTACTCCCCTGAGTAAATTAGGTCAATGGTGTACACTCCTCTTATTGCTTGGCTTTATCCAGCAAGCATCTGCACAGCAGTGTCCCGTTGATGTATCAGTCATTGATATGAGAGGTATACTCGGTTTTCCCCAAACCGACTATATGGTTGCTTGCGAGCAAGCCGATACCCTCTCCTATCTTATTTTTTCACCCGATGCCGAAGAAAACTTAGTAGGCGTAACACTCGAACTAGATATGACTTCCGGTTTAGAGTATGCGGGTTTTGTTGATGGCCAGTTTCCTGGCAACGTAATAAGTGAATTGGATGTTTCGGACCCGAAACGTCCGAAATTTACGATCCCAACTATTGAGAACGGAAACATTTTTGTTGCCAATATTGGTGTAGGAGTAAACTGCGAGTACATGCCTGGTGATATTACCATGGTAAGTGCTACCATAACCTATGTTTACCAAGATGCCAATGGCGACTTCTTTAACTGCGAGCATGAATTCGACCCAATTGGAGAATACAACGCTGCTATTAGAAGAGGTATTCTAAATGTATATGAACCCATAGACACAAATGGCGACCCACTTCCTGTTGTAGAACCAACTAATTCTACAGAGGAAGTTTGTCATATTGTATCTGTTTCTCAAGATGGGCTTGGTGCTTATATAACCGAGTTTACCTTTACCATCAGTCCTATCGACTTAACCACTATGCTTAACTTAGAAGAAATAAGTATTGGTGGTGCTAATATTCCTTACGTGTATGATGCAGCAACGCAAGTAGTAACCGCTACAGTAGATGCTTCGTTTTTTGACGATGGAAAATTTGACGAAGGCGAATTAGTGGGCGTAAATGTTTGCTATACAACACAAGGCTGTATCTCTCCAAATGATATGATTTTTGAGTATGGAGCAGAATATGGATGTCATGACGAAATTTGTAATGATAGCAAGGTGCAAGCCGGTTTAACGTTTAACCCAGATTTGCAAGCTAACCCATTGGTGGCTTCGGGTTTTGGTACACCAGGTGCTTTTTGTAGCGATGCCATTACTTATAACTTTACTATTAATAGTGAAAACCCTGATCCAATAGATGGCTTGTTTAACGATTTAGTTATCAAGTTTCCTTCTTGTGAAACAGCCAATACTAACTTAGTAGATATTCAAGCAAATGGCACTTCGTTACCTGCAAGTGTTTGGTCTATAGATGGAGTTAATGTAATAGTTGATTTAACACAGCTAACCACTAATATAGATGGTGCTGGTACTGGCTTAGAAGATTTAGATGGCGATTTAGCCTTTGATGATCTACCAGGTGGTAATCAATTAATATTAAGCGTTACTTTGGATGTGGTTTGTGCTAGTGATTTAAATGATTGTACAGGAACCTCTTGTGCAATTGAGCAAGTAGAAGTTAGTGGGTTACACAATTGTGGACAAAAACTACAAGATGACATTAGTGTAACGCCTGTAATATTTGGATATGGAGAAACTGCGTGGGATGTGAATGATGATGTTGACCATGCTGGAATACCTGTTACAGAAGAAATTAATACAGTCGCTGATGTTTGGACTCCTACCGTAAATGGTTTTGAGTTTAGTTATGATTATGGCTTTAATAATATTGCGCCATGTACGCCAGTAGCTAATGTGTATTTACAAGCAACAGTATCATTACCTGGTACTCGCTTAGACCATATTCGCTATTTAGCTAACTCAGCTACTTATAGTGCCGACGGTGCTGCCCCTACCCCAGTAGCAGGAGTAACAACTACCGTATTACCTAATTATGCTGGTTTGGTAATTAACATACCATTAGCAGACCCTACCGCAACTACTCACGATTACTTTTTCAACCTAGAATTAGAAGGCTTTTGTGCGAAGCCTGGCTATATGGAGACCTCTTATCAAGTAGTAGAAGAATGTGAAGCTTGTGGCGGCAATTGTGAAATTATACGTTCGTGTCATACTGCTTTGAGTTGGGTTACATGGGAAGGTGTTGATTGTCCGTGTGACATCGATACTTATATTGATACCTTATATCGTACGAATTACGGATTTGCAGATAAAGAAATGACACAGCCTTTAACAATCTCAGATGTACCTCCTATTGATACCAAACGTTTTATTCCAGGAGATACCATGTTTTATCGTGCAGCATATAAAATTAATAATGTAGAAGGACTTCAGAATGCAGATCGTTACTGGATTTTTGGTATTGAAGATAGAAATACCTATTCGGAGTGTCGTTTAGATGTGTCACAAACCCAGTTTAAGGGCTGGTTTCACGAGGATGTGAGTGCAGGAACTGTCACCGAAATAGGTATTCCCGATTGTATGCAAGACCCAGCTTATAATGATGCTAACAGAGACAATGGACACTATCCTTCTGTTCGTTTAGATAATATGGGTACTTATGGAAATCCAGATTTACAAAAGGATGCGGGTATTAATTATCAGAGTTGTCCAGACCCTAACTTAAACCCTGATTATCCAATAGAGTCTGCGGTTAATTATGATGCCGTATCTAATGGTACTAGCGATCATAGAGATGGAATGATGCGGGTGAGTATGTTTTTTTCCAGACCAGAGCAATGTTCTGTAACAACTGGGGCAGCAATAGATGGAGGAAGTGTTCAACATGATAATCCATGTCATGCAGAATTTTTAGAACAATTCCCACTTGACAATGGAGATATTATTTATATTGATGTAGCTGTACCTGTGTTTAGAAACCCTTATTATAACCCTACTAATACTGTTTGGTTGGCTAACTACCTAAGCCCTACGGTTGTTTTGCGTAGTATGGACGATGAATGTGCAGATGTAGTAATCGACGGTGGTTGTGGAACAACTGAAATATTTTTCACTCACAATCCTGGACCTGTAGCGGTTGCTAACAATGTA
>JAHDBT010000218.1:0-3351 GCA_020630215.1 Bacteroidota bacterium | reverse complement strand
ATTATGGCAATGCTGTTTGTGTTCCAGATGGTAGCGGCGGTATTTGTTGTGTTGGTGAAGATGCCTCTCAATTAGCAAGTGTACGATTTAATGATGATGATTGGTATAGAGGACTCGATATCCCAATGTTTTACGGACCTCCTATAGCAGGGGTAACTTACTCAGGAGATCGTTGCGATAACGACCCTTTAATACACAAAGCGAACGACCCTTTCCCAATGTTAAGCGTAGGTGGAGCCGAAGCTTGTAACTGGGGACTTACTTATGATTTAAAAAGCTTATGTCCAGAGGATATTATTGCAGAAGATTTTAAATTAGAAGCACAGTTTGCAGATAACTATGTGCCTAATTTAGTTTATGGAGCTTATGCTAGAGCACATCCTATTAGACCCAACAGCTTTATTAACATCATGTCTACAGGTGTATATGTTGCTAACCGATATAATGTTTATTATTGGGGGCAACATGTACCAACGCCATTAAAATCAGGACACGTAGCACGTCAAGTTGTAAATTCAGCGGTTAGCATCAACGATTTTGATGATTCAATGGTGCTAGATTATCCGCCACTTACTTCCACTTTTGCTCAAATATTAATAGCAGATGTAGCTGGGGATAACGAAACGGTAGCCTATACCGTATGTGCAGGTGATGCCAGTCTAGGCGGGGCAACACATGAAAACGTATCTACCTCTATTTATTTACCAGCTTCAGTAGCCTTAATAAATGTATTAGATGCTGGCGGTACAGCAATTCCATTTACACAGGTATCAACCGATGCCAACGGTATTGCTTATCAAATAACTTTATCCGATTTAGCTCCTAGTGAGTGTGCAACAATACAAGTAGTAAGCGAATTGTTAGTTTGCCCTATTGGTGTAGATTTATCTACACAAGTATGTGCAAGTACTACTTCGGGCTGTATCGACCCATTAAAACAAGCAATTCTTGCTAGTGCTTCAGGAGCATGTGTCGCTTCAGAAGCTTGCTACG
Organism: Bacteroidota bacterium; assembly: GCA_020630215.1. Lineage (GTDB taxonomy): Bacteria > Bacteroidota > Bacteroidia > Chitinophagales > UBA2359 > JAHDBT01. The sequence continues at coordinate 2,358 of JAHDBT010000218.1, read as the reverse complement.
AGTATATTAAAGAAGAAGCATTAATTCAAGCAGAATGGTTTATCGCACCAGAACAAGAAGTGGGCTTATGTGATACCATTGATTTTGCTATCCGTGTAAAAAATGTACGACCAACCGACTTAGTAAACTTAGACTTAGAATGGTGGTTTCCTTCAGGCTTAGAATTTGTGCCAGGTAGTTTCTTCTTCCAACTTCCAGGTGGCGATACTACTTTTGGTTCTATGGACGCTATTGGCGACCCTATACCACACCCAGCAGGAAATAGTGCTTATGGTACTGCTTTCCACTATGCCGATGATGCAGATTTTTCTGCCTTAATTGATGCAGTTGGATTAGAAGGTATAAGCCCTGAAAATAATACAGAAAATGAAAATAAATTTATTATCCATTTTAAAGTCGTAACTATTTGTGAGGAGTTTGTTTCGGGTACGCCTATCCGTTTCGAAGCACAAGCTGCCGATCCTTGTGAACAAACCATAACTAGCGGTTTGGTAGAAACACCTCCTGTTATTGTGGTTAATGCAAATCCTATTGATTTTGCACAATTACTAGTATATGGCGACCCAGGCGAAATTAACTGTGGCAACACTACGGATGTGAGCTTTACGGCTTTAAATGTTGCCGAGTTTGGTGCAACAGCCGATACCCGCATGTGTATGACAGTTCCTAATAGCGGACTAGCCTACACACCAGGTACGATTGCCTATGCAGCACCTGCTGGTTTTGATGGCAACCCTGTTGAAACCGTAAATGGTGGTGTTACAGAAATTTGTATGGATGTACCTCCAGGCGTTGCTCCAGGTCAATTCTTTAGCTTTACTTTAGAGCTAGGATTATCTTCAGAAGAAGCCTGTGGTGTTGGAGAAATAGGCGTAGAAATTAGCACCTATATTCCAGATCAAACGTGTGAAGCATTAGGAGTTCAATGTGGTGTAAATGTACTAAATAGTGCCAATCCAATTGTGGAAGTTCAATACTTACCACCAGTTAATGTAGATGAGTTTATCATCACTTCAGCTTGTGATGATGACCCAGATAATGTAACTTACGAATACACAATGGATGTAAGCAATATCGGCCCATCTTACAGTGGCGGCATTAACATCGAAATTGTTAAAGATGTTGATTTAAATGGCGTAGTAGATAGTTATGATATTCCTGTAGGCAGCGTTATTCATACCTTCAGCTTAGGTACAGATGATGCTACTACTATAACAGGAGCTTTAACTGTTCAAGCAGATATTGCCTGCCCTGTTTTAGTACAATTAACGCAAGAAACAAGTTGTGTTTGTAATGTTTCTGCTTTCCCAATCACCGAAATCAAACCTACCTTCTTTGCCGAACTAGAGGAATCAACTATCTTATGTCCAGGCGATGATTTAACAATGGAAATTTGTAGCGATGTAGACCCTAATATGATTACACTTGACCCAGAAGATGGTGGTACAGTAAGTGCAAGCGGTTCTACCGTAACTATTTCCTTAAATGACGGTTTTGGTATTGAAAGTCCAGTAATTATCAACTTCGCTGCTAGCGTAGGCGAATGTGCCAGCGATTTCTCTACCGAATTATACCAATTAGAAGATTTTGCTATCGGTCCTTACGAAGATTTTAAAATCTGTGCCGACCAGTGTAAAACCCTAGATTTAGGCATCTCGGAAGAATGGCTAGCAAATGGTACGATACAATGGACTCCAGATCTTTACCTAGACGATCCTACTTCTGCTACACCAGAAATTTGCAACCCACTTTCTGATATTACTTATACCATCACCTTCACTTTAGGAGAAGGCGAAAGTGCATGTGTAACAACAGCTGAGTGGAAAGTAGATGTAAGCCAACCAACTACCGAGTTTGTATTAAATGGTGGTGAGTTCTGTGAAGGAAATACCTATGATATGACGGCTCCTTCAGGATACGAAAACTATGTATGGTACCAAGCAGTAGGTGGTAACAATATCCCATTACAAGCAGGTCCTAATAATACGTTTGCTGTAGCAGCAGCTGGTTTTTATTGGGTAGAATACTTCAATAATGAGGATGTATGTAAACGCACATCTAACACCGTACAAGTAGATATGAACCCATCACCAGAAGTAAGTGATGCCTCAGACGAACTTTGTACATCAGAAGCCGAAAGTGTAGATTTAACGAGCTACTCAGCCAGTATTATCACCCAATCAGGCAGCTTACTTTGGTACGAAGATGCAGCAGCAACTATTAGTGTTGCAAGTCCAACCAATGTAGCAGTAGTTAATGGCGATGATTTCTACGCCGTATTTACCAGCTTAGAAGGATGTAGAGATACCGCCCAAGTAGTATTTACCGTAGATGCAGGTATTGACGCAAGTTTAGAAC
>JAHDBT010000217.1:5467-11201 GCA_020630215.1 Bacteroidota bacterium | reverse complement strand
ATTAACAATTTAATTTCCTTAGCACAAATTTTTACTTACAAATCGATTTACAGCAAAGCCCTTACTTATTTACTTAAAGCAGAAAAACTGGCTATTAAACAAGAACATTACGATTTGCTAAATGTTATTTACGATCAGATAGTGAAGCTGAGTAGTTTGTATAGGAAAATTAAGCCTGCGGTTTACATTGAAAAAGGCAATGCAAACAATGCCTATTACCAGCAATTAAAACAAATTAATTCGGTAATGGCTACTATTAATCACGAGTTGTTTGATACAAATTTTTCTGGTAAGAATACATTGGTAATAGATAAGTTGAATCAAATTGTGGCCGATTTTGATGAGCAGTACTTGCAATCGCCTAAAATTCAATTTAAAATTCATACTTGTGTGCGAGAAGTGTTGTTGCAAAAAAAAGATTTTAATGCACTAGAAAATTATTTGATTTATAGTTTAGCCGATTTTGAAGCCAAAAAATTACTGAATAAAAATACACACGCCGAAAAAATTGTATTAATTTGTTGGATTATAAATACTTTAACAAAAAATAAAAAATTTAAATCATCGGCTAATTATACGGAGCAATTACACGAGGCATTAATGGCGCATAACAAGTTGCATTTCGATAAATACGAATGGACTTATTACCAGAGTTTATTAATTAATTATTCGTTTTTAGGAGAAACAGAAAAAATAATTAATTTATTAAATGAATTATTAACACAGAAAAAAACAAGAGAAATTCCTGCCTACAGTGTATTTATTTATGTGAATTTAGCGGCTACTTATTATTGCGATAATAAAATAAATAAAGCCTTAGATACCTTGTCAAAAATTATTTCTACCGATATTTATAAAACGTTGAATAATAGCTGGAAAGTTAATATTTTATTACTAGAAATTATGTTTAGGTTAGAGAATGAAGACTTTAATTTTGTGGTGTATAGAATTAATAATTTAAAACGTAATTTTCAGAAAGAATTAAAAAAAGAGCAATATAAAAGGGAAAAAGAATTTATTGGTTTACTAAGTAATATTGCTCAATTACCCGATGTTTTTAAAAATGCTCGTTTTTTAAAAAAAGCAAATTTGTTTATTAAAAAATCTCCTAAGTTTGAGCCTGGTTCTAATGAAATAATTAATTACAAATTGTGGTTAATTGCTAAAGTAAAAAAAATAAATTATTATGATTTAGTATTAAAAGAAGCGAATGTGCAATAAGATCGCTCGCCATCTAGCACGCCCTAATAAAAATTTGAATGCGTAAATTTTTGCATAAACTTACCTTTTTTACCTTTCCTATCTGTTCTATATTTGCATTGTTAATTTTATTGACCGATTATTTTATTGTAAATTTTAAATTTTTAACAATTATGAAACAGATATTGTTTATTTTAAGTTTGTGTGTATTAGTGATAGCGTCGTGCGAAGATACTCCGATTGAGGTGCCTGGTGTTGGAGGGGAACTTTCAGATTCTTTAGGAATAGAATTACCTACCGTTCCTACGATTAATTGCGATTGTCCTACTGATATTGATTTGGTATGTGTAGATGGTGTTACTTTTCCTAATGCATGTGTTGCCGAATGTTTAGATCTAACCAATTATGTACCTGGTGCTTGTGTAGGTAGTGGTTTCGACCCTAACGATTGGCCAATTCCAAGTACAGGCAGCCCTACTATACCTACTGTTACAGGTTCTACTAGTGGTTCATGGGGTGGTTTCGACCCTAACGATTGGCCAGTTCCAAGTACAGGCAGCCCTACTATACCTACTGTTACAGGTTCTACTAGCGGTTCATGGGGTGGTTTCGATCCTAGCGATTGGCCAGTTCCAAGTACAGGTGCTACTAGTGGTTCATGGGGCGGTTTCGACCCTAACAACATGCCTACTTACGATTTTGGTGATATAGATTGCGATTGTGAACTTGAATTAGACCCTGTTTGTGCAGATGGTGATATTACTTTACCAAACTCTTGTATTGCCGATTGCTTAGGACTAAGCTATACTAGCGGCGAATGCAATTAATAAGATCCATTTTCTCGTAATAAAGCCTCTTTTCTTATAAAAGAGCAAGATAGCAGTTTACTATTATAGTAAACTGCTTTTTTCTTTTATCACCTTCAATAAACAAAACTCACCTCCCAAAATCCTCCAGTTTTTCTCGCAGCCAATTTAAATCGGCAATATTAGGGGTGGTTTGTAGCATGGTTTTTAATTTGTTAATTCGTTCTTTATCGTTGGGTAGCACTTTAATGAGTTTTTCGGTAAAGCGAATGAGGTTGAGGTAGTTACTGCGGTGTTGTGCCGATACTTTTTTATTACGTCGCAAATACACCTTAAAACTTGCTAGTAAGGATTCGAGTGCATCTATTTCTTCTAGCTCATAATAGGTTTTTAATAACATGCTTTTAGCATCTAAACTGTAAAACACATCTTGGTACTCTACGGCTGGTAGCAGGCGCATTACTTCTTCATATTCCTTTTTGTAAAAATGCCATTTAGCACGGTTGTAAACATAAGCGTTTTCTCTAAAATTAGCAGGAAGCAAAGCCTTGCGTTGCTCAATAAAATTGGCCGTCCATTCAAATTCTTTTAGGCGTAAACCTACTACCACAATGTTTTTATAGTGCCAAGGCGATATTTCTCCGTCCCTTAAAATTACCTGCCGTTCTAAAGCATCCTTATACAGATCAAACAATTCTTCTAGGTAGTTGGCCTGTCCATTATTAATTTGTCGGATACAGAAATTTTGAGCGTAACCATACATTTCCCATGCTTCGGGTTTGGGAAAAGCAGCGGCGTGTTGTTGTAGTAAATCTTTTAATTTAAAATAGGCAGTTGTGGCATCGTGCGTATGGGGGAGTTTTAGTAAAGTAGCAGCCTGTTTATCTAGTAGGGTGCAAGCAATCTGAAAATAAATAGCTACTAGCGGCGGCAGTTGTGTTAAATTTTGGGTGGCTAAATATTGTAAAATGGTAGGGATAAATTGCATTTCTTGGCTTACATCAATTGGTACTACCCGTTTATGATTGAGCAGCGAACAATAATTACGCAATTTTTCTCCCCAATAAAAATAATCGAGATTATTAGAAATAGCAGCAATGTTTATTTTAGTGGTGCGACTAATATCCTTTTGTAATAGTTGATGTTGATATATTTCTAACACATACTGCCGATAGTAAAAAGGGGCGTGCTGCCAATTTTGTTCGGCTTGCCATTTGCGTCCTTTTTGTAAAGTGCTGCTCAGTAATTTATCTAAAGAATGTTGCATAATTCCTTGCATTAAATACTGGTACTGATCTATTTTTTGTTCCTCATAAATGGAATAAGCTAAAAAATCGCTTGCTAATTTATTTAAATCAGAACACAAACGCCTAAAGCGCACATCCTTATAAGCCAGCTTGTTTTTTTTAAATAGTTTGGCCCACACTTCTTCTTTACTAAGCCGCACTTCCCCCTGTTTTTTTAACTCTGCTATCAAAATAGCCAGTAGTTTTACCAGTTCTTCGTTCTCATTAAAAAAGGGCGAAGCCACATATTTTTTGAGGCGATTGCGCTCTAAAACACTAAAAGTGACTAATAATTGGGTTAATTTGTTCTTCAAAATGAAAAATTTATGTACAAATAAGTATGTTTAAATGTTGATTATCAATTGATTAAGGTGTTTTTTATGAATTGTTAATTGTACAAAAGTAATAAAAAGTACTTGTTGTAGCCTAAAAGATGTAAGATATTTGCAATGTACAAAGGAGGTAGTTCGTAGTACTGGTTCTAAATCCTTATTTTGTTTAAACCGTTTTAATCTAAAACCATGAAACCAATTTTATTATTCACGAATTTTATTAATACTAGCAAGATGATACAAAGCAAAATATTAAGTGCCTTACTTAGTGCCATGTTACTAGGGCTGTTTGTGAGTTTACAAGCAGTAGCACAGCCAACCGCTAATGATGATTATTATGTTTTTCCGCAAGATGCTCCTGTAGAAATGACTTGGTTAAGCAATGACATTATAGATGCAGAAGAAGTTACGATTTCTATCGTAGCATCTTCCCAATATGGTGATGTAGTGTTAGAAAATCCAGAAGTGCCTGGTGATTATATTTTCTTTAGTGGAGCCGGTGAAACTGTTACGTTAGATGTATCGGAAAGTACAGAGTTGGTATTTGTTTATTCGGTTATTATAGATGTGGCTATTAATATACCCGATACCTTAGTATATCAAATTTGTACAGGCGATACGCCCGATACTTGTGACGAGGCCACTGTTTATATAAATTACGAAGAGACAACACCATTAACCGCTAACGACGATTACTATGTTTTTCCGCAAAGTGCTTATGCAGAGATGACGTGGTTGGATAATGATATTATAGATGCAGAGGAAGTAACGATTTCTGTAATAGACCAACCCCAGTTTGGAGCTATTGTAGTAGATAATCCCGAAGTGCCTGACGATTTTATTTATCTTGAGGAAGGGGTAAGTATTACTATAAATACATCAGCAAGCGCCGATTTTATATTTGGACATGCTACGTTTTTAGGTATGCCGCTTAATATGCCAGATACGCTGGTTTATCAAATTTGTATAGGCAACACACTTGATATTTGTGACGAGGCTATTGTACATATTAATTACGAAGAGCAGCCAGAAGACATCGTGATTGCTAGTGATGATAGTGCTTCTGTAGACCCTGAATTATTAGAAGTGTTGATTACTCCTTTAGATAATGATACAGGAGTAGCACTAGAAATTGTAGCAACTTATGGAGCGGTATTTGGCGAGACAAGCATTAATGCCGATGGTACGATATTATACGAGGCTTATAGTGATGGTGTAATATTTAATGATGAGTTTTATTATATAGTTTGTAATAATGTTTTAGGCTTATGTGATACAGGAACGGTTTTTATTTACCCTTCAACGCTTGCAGGTATTACTACTGCCAACGACGAAGCAATAACAGAGAATGACCAAGTGGTAAATATAGATGTATACGGAAATGATCTTTGGGTGCCATACGATCATACCCTAGCTATTTACACCGAGCCTAGCCATGGAACGGCTTCTTTTGGTTCGGGAGAAGGCATTATTACTTATACCCCTAATCCTGGTTTTGTAGGAGTAGATTATTTTGATTATATTATTTGTTTAGAAACAAGCCCTATTTACTGTAGTGTTTCAACGGTTACGGTGATAGTACAATCTGTAACACCCATTATGATAGCAGGAGATGACGAAGTATCGGTAAACATGAATGGGGAAGTAGTTATTGAGCCTTTAGCAAATGATTGGAGTTTAGAAGGCAATACGCTTTTTATTAGTGATATTCTTGATGGGCCTAATAATGGAACTTTAGCGTGGCTAGATGAGCCTTATAGCTTAGTATATATGCCTGATACTGATTTTGCTGGTGCAGATACTTTTAGTTATGTGGCATGCGACGAATTGTTTCCTGAAGATTGTGAGACGGCTACCGTTTACATTAACATTGATGAAAATACAACTTTTGTTTTTTATATTGTCTTAGCTGACGATGAGTATACTGTGCTATCAAATGATACCCTAGCTTTAGAGGTGTTTAATAATGATGATATACTTCCTGCGGGGCCTATTGTATTTGATGTACTTGAAGCGCCTGTTAATGGAACACTTATTACCATCCCACCTGTAACGGGTGAGCTACCAACACTTAGATATTTTTCTGAACCAGGTTATGTAGGGCCAGATT
>JAHDBT010000217.1:3014-5367 GCA_020630215.1 Bacteroidota bacterium | reverse complement strand
CCTCCTACCTGCGAATACGAATGTGTATGGCCAGGCGATGCCAATCAAGATGGAATTGCCAACAACTTTGATGTTTTAGCACTAGGACTAGGTTACTCCCTAACCGGTCCTACTCGCCTTGATGCTAGTACTGATTGGACACCACAGGTCTGCGACGCATGGACGGACGAAATTATCCTAACAACACCTGTAGATACTGGCAGCGTTACCACCGTCATAAACGCCAAACATGCCGACTGTGATGGCAATGGCGAAGTAACAACCAACGATGTAGAAGTGGTGCTACTCAACTACGGATTAGAACATGGAAAAAATACGGGTACTAACGAAATGGAAGGGCTTTTATGGATTGATATGCCCCAAACTGCCGAAGCCAATACTTGGGTAAGTGCCGATGTTATGATAGGAAATGCCGACACGCCGCTTGAAGATATTCACGGTTTGGCCTTTACTCTAAACTACGATACCTTTTTAATTGACCCCAATAACACCACCCTCAGTTTTGACGATTCGTGGTTATCGGAGGGCGACCCTAATGCGATTACCCTAGTAAAAGATTTTGCAGATGGTGGTACTTTAGATATTGCTTTATCTCGTACCGACCAAGCGGTAATGTCGGGTTATGGAAAAGTGGCAACGGTTAACTTTTTTATTATTGATAATATTGATGGTAAAACAGAAGACGCAGCAGTAATACCTTTTGAAGTTAGCGCAAGTAATGCAATGATGGCAACTAGCCAAGGAACAATGGCAAACATGGAAACGCTAGGAGGAAATACGGAAGTTACTACAGGTATATTTAATAATGCAGCTTTAAATAATGTGGTAGTAGCAGCCTATCCTAATCCAGCACAAAATAGTTTGTTAGTAGCAACAACAAGCAATATAGAAACACTACAACTTTACAATATGTTAGGGCAGGTGATGTATCAGAGAAGAAATTTAAGTACGCAAGAGCATACAATTGATGTAGGGCAATTAGCCAATGGCATTTACTATTTACAAGTAATAACTGCCGAAGGAGATAAAACCATTGCGGTAGAGGTGTTGCATTAACTTTACTAAACCTCTTGTTAGTTATGGCTTTATTTGTACCTTTATAAGGCATGAAAAAAATAGCCATTATTTGCCCTTATCCGTATGATATAGCTCCAGGGCAACGATTTAGATTTGAGCAATACCTCGATTATTTGCAAGCGCAAGGAATCGAGGTATTGCTTTTTCCTTTTTTGGATAAGCAAACCAATAACATTTTATATCAATCAGGAAAAACAAGCCAAAAAATACTAGGGGTTTTAAAAGGAGTAGGCAAGCGTTTTTTATTGCTCTTTCAATTATATCAATTCGATTATTTGCTAGTACATCGGGAAGCCATGTTGATAGGCCCTCCTATATGGGAATGGATAGCGTGTAGGCTGCTAGGCAAAAAAATGATACTGGATTTTGACGATGCCATATGGATTGATAAAACAGCCAACAACAGTAAATTAATAGGTAAACTACGCAATCCTGCTAAAACGGCTGACTTGTGTAAATGGGCGTATAAGGTAAGCTGTGGCAACGAATTTTTAGCCAACTACGCCAAGCAGTTTAACCAGCAAGTAATCCATTTACCTACCACTATTGATACCGAAAATTACCACAATAAAATTAAACAACACCAAGCCAATAAAAAAATAATTATAGGTTGGACTGGTACGATTACCACCATGCTTTATCTGGATATTATTTATCCTGTAGTAGCCAAATTAGCACAAAAATACCCTATAGAATTACGCATTATTGCCAACAGAGCGCCACAAAATAAAGCTTCGTTTATAAAGTTTGTACCCTGGAATAAAAACAGCGAAATAACCGATTTACTAGCCTTTGATATTGGCATTATGCCCATGATGAATACCGAGTGGGAAAAAGGAAAATGTGGATTTAAAGCCTTGCAATATATGGCATTGGGGATTCCTGCGGTGGTGTCGCCATCGGGAGTGAATGGTAAAATTGTAGTGGCAGAGGAAAATGGATTGTGGGCAACAAGCCCAGAAGAATGGTACACGCAATTGGAGCGATTAATACAGGAGGTAAGTTTGCGAAAAAAATTAGGAGAAGCTGGCCGTCAAACCGTCATCGAAAAATATTCGGTGTTGGCTCAACGGTCAGCGTATTTTAAATTGTTTCAGTAGGTGTTAGGTACTTGAATTGTTATTTTAAATAGCGGGTGACTATTCAGCATCCTTTTAAAATTTTTTTTGAATATTCAATACTCAAAAAAAAGAAGGTAACTGTTGAGTAGTAAGAATAACGAAGGTAATTGTTGTTTGTGTAGTACGATGCAGCGTAGCGAAATCGTCTATCTACC
>JAHDBT010000217.1:0-2914 GCA_020630215.1 Bacteroidota bacterium | reverse complement strand
ATCTACCCAATACCATCTACCAATTTAGTGGTGATGTCCGCCTGGTCCATGCACATGTCCGTGAGCAATTTCACTTTCACTAGCGGCTCTTATTGCTAGCACTTCGCCAGTAAAGTGTAGATCAATGCCTGCCATAGGGTGGTTTAAATCTACTTTCACCATTTCTTCTGTAATGCCAATCACCTTTGCTTGGTGTACATTTCCAGCTTGGTCCTGTAGTGGCAACATCATACCTAACTTTAGTTCTTCTTGTTTAAGACCTCCATCAAGTAGCATTTTTACTGGCAATTCGCCAACTGCTTCAGGGTCTGTTTCGCCATAAGCATTGGCACTTTTAATAGAAAAGTCGAAGGTATCGCCTATTTTTTTTCCTTTTAAGTTGGCTTCAAATTCGGGTAGTAAGTTACCTACACCAAATAAAAAAGTAAAGGGTTGTTCTTTCGAGGTTTGTTCAATAAGTGCGCCATTCTCTTTCGCTTCTTTCAATTGGTAGTTCACACTAACCACCATCTTGTTTTCAATTGTCATGATATATTATTAGATATGAAAATAAAGCTGCAAAGGTAGGTATTTTAAAATAGGCAGGGGCATTTATGCGGTACTATTTGTTAGGAAATATGGAATGTCAGCGGCTATTTTTGTTAGGAGAGGGGTGGTGTTTTTCAAAGTTGTTCCTTCTAGTTTCCTTTCCTTACCAGCGGAATAATACCCATTACTTTTTTTACATAGTAACTCATTCCTAAAAATAATGCCATCAATACATACCATTTTATGCCAGGAAAAAATGCGGTAGCAATAATTAATGCAAGGCTAAAAAAGGTATAAACAAGGGTGTAAGTTAAAATGGCACTTTTGGTATTTTCGTTGGTCATTAAAAAAAGGAGGATGTTAACAGGGATAAATAGTAAGGCAAACCAAAAAACAAATAACCAAAGAGCAAAATGTTTTAGTATAACGGCCGTAGCAATGCTTGCGATAAGTAGTACCAACATGAATACAAAAATATTAGCTTGCACAATACTGTTTTTAGATAACCTAGGACGTATGTTTTTGTTGGTGCTAAATACAAGGGTAAAAATGGGGGTAACAGCTAAAATACCTGCTATTACCGTATAGGCAATAATGGGCAAAGGCAGTAGCAATAACCAAGCATATTGCGGTACAAAAAACAAACCAATAACTCCAAGTACAGCGGCATAAAAACTGTATACAATTAGTTTTTTAAAGCCTGCTTTATGCGTTCTTTTTACATCAAAAAAACTGCGTAAATTAATTAACATATTGCGTTTGCTCGGAGAGAGTTCGGTTAAAAATAAACCGTGTTGTGCCGATAGCCGTTCTGGATTTAGGCGCAATGCTTCTTCAAAATAGGTCTGTGCTGCTGCGGCTGATTCTTCTTTTAACAATACCCAAGCCATCGCTTCTAAGGTTTCGGGGTTGTTAGGGTTTTGGGCAAGCGATTCTCGCAGAGTTGTTTTGGCATCTTCGGTTTGGTTGAGTTTTCCTAAACTTAAAGCCCGTAAATTTAAGGCGTATATATCTGTAGGGTTTAAAGCCAAAGCTTGTTCTGCATCGGCAATAGCTGCTTCCCATTTACGCTGATGGTACTCAAAACTGCCTCGTTGTAAAAACAAATTGCCTTCAGTAGGATTTAGACGAATGGCTTCGTTAATGAGTTCGTAAGCTTTTGTTTTTTTGTTATTAACAAAATGTATTCGTGCTGCTAAAGAGTAATAGGCAGGAAACGTAGGCAGTAAGGAAATGGCTGTTTCGGTATGTTCAAGCGCATTGTTCAACTCGCTTTTGGCAAGTAAAATAGAACCAAGGATATAGTGTGCGTCGGCAACATTAGGAGCTAAGGCAAGTAGCTTTCGGCATTCTTGTTCTGCTGCATCATAACGCCCTATTTGATGCAGCATTTTTACCTTTAAAATCTGTTTTTCTATTGGTTGGTTGTTGTCCATTTATTAGCCAAATTTGTAACTATTAACCCAATGGTTGCACATACAATAAAATAGAAAGGTAATGAAAAGCCGACCCTGCCATTACAAATAAGTGCCAAATACCGTGGTTGTAGCTCATGTTTTTTTGGAGGTAAAATACTACGCCAATTAAATACATCGCACCACCTAATAACAATAGCCAAATGCAATTAGCAGGTAAATAGGTAACCATTGGTTTCATAAAAAAGAACGCAATACAGCCAATGCCTACATAAATATACGCATCTAAATTACCTAGTTTATCCATTTTATTTCTAAACGAAAACTTCATTAACATGCCTAGTATCGCCAATGTCCATACAATAAAAAACACCCAAATTCCCCAATGGTCTCGCAGGTTTACTAGGGCAAAAGGCGTATACGAACCCGCAATCAACAAATAAATAGCCAAATGGTCGATGAGGCGCATTTTCTTTTTTAGGCGAGGCGTAACCACCCAATGATACAAGGTAGAACTGGTATAAACCGATAGCATCGACAAGCCAAAAACAACGACGCTTGCTATTACATACCACTCTGATTGTAGATTGTAAACGACTAAAATAACCAAGCCTATAATACTTAAAACAACGCCAATGCCATGCGTAATATAATTAAACCGTTCTTCGGCAGGCGTGTAAAATGGCGTTTCCAAATCTGGTACTACTGTTTGTTGTTTCATACGAAAATAGTGAATATGGATGAATAATGTAAAAGCTCAAAATAACATTGTTTTTTGATACTTTGGCTATAAATAGAAAAAAAGGTGTGCGATTACCTCACACACCTTTTTTCAAATTGCTTGGGGATTCTCCCAATTTTATATTTTATTGTTAAATGGTTTTATGGCTAAATGTTTTTTTCATGCTAACAAAAAAGGCTAAATTTTAAACAATTAAACAATTAAACAATTAAACAATTCTAGGAGTTTA
>JAHDBT010000216.1 GCA_020630215.1 Bacteroidota bacterium | reverse complement strand
CCTTCCACTTAATAGTTTCATAAAAACATACGAAATGTTTAAAAGCAAACCAGTTATTATTCTCAAAAGTTTCAATAATAAAGAACTACAAAAATTTGAAGAATACATTTCTTCTTCCTTCTTTAATAAAGATGAACTAGTTACACAGCTTTTTGCCTTATTAAAAACAGCCTACCCTGATTTTAGCTCGCCAAATTTAAATCGAGAAAAAATTTTCACAAAAATTTTCCCTAAAACTACTTTTAAATACTCTCGTTTGCAATATAAAATGAGTGCCTTAACTAAGCACCTCGAAAATTTTATGGCTTACCGAAAACTTATAGAAAGTGAGGATAGCAATTTTTATTTAATGCAGGCTTATGCAGATAAAAAGCTGTTAAAATATTTTGGTGATGTTGCAACAAATACTCGCAATCAACTAGCACAAAAACCACTTCGCAATAGTCCTTACTTTTTAAATCAATACACCATTGAGGAAGCCCAATTTAATTACAGCCTTTTACAAGATAACCATTTATTATACGATTTAGACTTGGGAATGTATTACTTGGATGAGTTTTATATTACAAGAAAAATGAAATACTATTGCGAAAGGCTCAACTATGCTCAACTAACAGGTGTACAATATGATACACCTTTATTCATCTCTCAAATACTACAACACCTCCAAAATGATGACGTAGAACACTCTGCCATTGTTAACATCTATTTGCAAATTGCAATGACGATGATACAACAGGATGAAGCAGCAGATGCAGACGCAAAAACAGAAGTGCATTTTGAACAGTTAATGAAGTTGCTCCTTGAACACGAAGACAAGTTTCCTATCAGTAAAATACACGAAATGTATACTTACGCTCGAAACTATTGCAGCAGAAAATTTAACAGAGGAAATAAACCTTATTTGAAAAAAACATTTGATGTCTATAAAATCCTTTTTGATAAAAATATTATTCTATATAAAGGCTATTTATCTGAATGGGATTATAAAAATATGGTAAGCCTTAGCATTTTAAATAATGAACTAGATTTTGCCGAACATATTATTGAAAACTATAAAAAACACATTTTAGCTGATACAAGAAAAAACGCTTATGCTTTTAATCTGGCACACCTCCAATTTGCTAAAAAAGATTACAATACAACGCTTATACAATTGCGTCAAGTAGAATTTACCGACCTTATTTATTACCTCAGCACTAATACCTTAATGGCAAAAAGTTATTACGAATTAGAGGAAATTGTGCCACTGTTTAACCTAATTAGTACCGTAAAAACGTATTTGCGAAAAAGCAAAAAAATAGTCGCAGAAGTACGCAATCCATACTCTTTATTTTTTACTTATTTAGCCCAAATTACTCGTATAAAAATAGGCGGCACGAAATCGCTTAACAGTTTGGAAGAAAAAATTAAAAACAACCCTTGTGGCGATCTAGCTTGGTTACTAGAAAAAATTGCAAACCTAAAAAATAAACGTAGGTGGTAACTCCTCTTGCATACCCTTTTCACCAACAGCTAGTACCCCAATTCAATAGCTACCTCATTTAAAAAAGGGCGTTGATTATTACACATGCGCTTAATGTTTTCTATCACCTCGTCCCATCGTTCTAAATCGTTCATAGGCGAAGCGGCTCGATGTGGGGAAAGCAGCACATTATCGAGTTCATGAAAAGGACAATCTTTGCTATACGGACGCTTATGTCCATGCTCATTTTCTTCGGGTTTATAATTGTACCACACATCAATTGCTGCTCCTTTTATTACTTTGTTTTTCAGGCTTTTATACAAAGCTTCTTCTTGCATTACTTTACCCCTACTTACATTCACCAATAAGCCTTCTTTTCCTAGTAATTCCAATTCTTTTTCTCCAATTAAATTTTCCGTTTTTTGGGTATGTGGTAAGGCAATTATTAGGGTATCAACTTGTTGTAAAAAATCGTGTAAACTACTAGGCGTGTAGGTTTGTGCTAGGGCTAAGTTGCTAGGTGTATAAGTATCCCAGCTTCGCTTTAAGGCATAAAATACTACGTCAAATCCTGCTAAAAAACGGTGTACTTTTTGGTTAATCGCTCCGTATCCTAACAGCCCAATTTTACGGTAGCGCATGGGCGTGCTCGCTCCTTGTTTATCGCCTGTTCGCCATTTGCCGTTTAGCATAAACTGGTGATGTAGGGTAGTTTTATTGCTTAAACCTAGTAGCAAAGCTACGGCGTGTTGTGCCGTAAAATACGCATTCCCGTGTCCGTTTACTAAGGTAATTCCTCGTCCATTTTCTAGTACAACTTCCCTAAATAAATCCATTAAATGTTGCACTCCTGCTCCTGGATTAATAAACAGTTTTAGTTGAGTAGCCGCAGCTAAAAGAGCTTTTGTTGGCCGCCAACCTACTAGCACTTGTGCTTTTGCAATATGCTCATATTCCTTGCTTTTAGTTTCCGCTTCGCTAGGAAAATGCAAAATTACCTTGGTAGAATTACTAGGAAAAGCCGCTAATAAATATTGTTTCAACGCATCGTGTGGATGCCATAAAAATTGGACGTGTATTTGCATATTCAATAATAGGAATTTAACGATTTGGCAAGTTTATTTAACTTTGGAAGGCTAAAATAGCCTGTAAAATTAACAAAATTCCTGTACAGGCTGACTAATACTTATTAAATCGTTCCTTTTTGTGGTTCCCTTTTTGATTTTGGGTTTTTATACCCTAATATTGCAGTAAAAAGAAATACTATTAAAACCCAATTACTACATATCATCCTTCTTTTAAAACGACTCAGCATTATTGTTGTGTTGTATACCCTTATTCGCATCCTGTTTTATGCCTACTATGCCGATTTTTTTGCGGAAGTATCGCTAGGACAGCTACTAAAAATAAGTGTACACGGATTGCGGTTCGATTTATCGGCCATTTTTTATGTGAATGCCTTGTTTATACTGCTGCACCTCCTCCCCTTGCCTATTAGAGCAGCGAAAGGATACCAAAAGCTGTTACAAGGATTATTTTACCTAACAAACATTATTGCCCTCACTTTTATGTTTGCCGATTTCGAGTATTTCCAGTTTATTCACAAGCGGTCGGATAGTGCGATATTTAGTTATGGCTTTGACCTTTGGAAACTGCTGCCTCAATTATTAACCGATTTTTGGTATTTGCCTTTTATTGGCGTACTGCTTATTTTCCTACTGCACAAAAGTTACCAAGCAACCAATCCTAAAACTGCCGAACAATGGCAATTTAAACCTCATATTCCTACACAAGTAGTTTTGTTTGTGCTAGGAATTGGATTAACCATTTTAGCAATGCGAGGTGGTTTACAACTAAAACCTATCAAACCCATTACTGCCGCACAGTATGTACCTGTATCGCAAATAGCCTTGTTAATTAATACGCCCTTTAATATTATTCACTCTTGGCAACGCAAACATTTGCAAGTGCCCAACTATTTATCCGACAATGACTTGGCCGCCAATTTTAATATTCGGCATTCGGGGAAAATGATATTTGGAAGCGATAAAGAGAACCAAACACCTCCTAATGTGGTGTTAATTATTGTAGAAAGTTTATCGAAAGAATATACTGGCTTGGGGTATTTACACGACCCTAGTTATACGCCGTTTTTGGATAGCCTGATGGAACAAAGCCTCACCTTTACCAATGCTTATGCCAACGGACGACAATCAAACCAAGGTATTCCCGCTATTTTAGCAGGTATTCCCGTGTTAATGGCCGACCCATACATTGTATCATCCTACCAAAGCAACAGGGTGGAAGGGATTGGTAATTTGTTAAAAAAGATGGACTATACCACCGCCTTTTTTCATGGTGCAAATAATGGTTCTTTTAATTTTGATGGCTTTACCAAAGCTGTTGGTTTTGATGCCTACTATGGTAGAAATGAATATGCCAATGATGAAGATTTTGATGGCAACTGGGGCATTTTTGATGAACCTTTTTTGCAGTTTACCGCTACAAAAATGAACGAGCTAAAAGAGCCATTTCTAGCAGGAATTTTCACTCTTTCCTCGCATCATCCCTACACCCTGCCCGATGACAACAACAATTTTCCAGAAGGAGAAATACCCATACACAAAACCATTGGCTAT
Organism: Bacteroidota bacterium; assembly: GCA_020630215.1. Taxonomy (GTDB): domain Bacteria; phylum Bacteroidota; class Bacteroidia; order Chitinophagales; family UBA2359; genus JAHDBT01. The sequence goes on along the minus strand of JAHDBT010000216.1, from coordinate 7,118 downwards.
GCCGATGATGCCCTGAATCACTTTTTTGATGCTGCTAAAGAAATGCCTTGGTACAACAATACCCTTTTTATTATTACCGCCGACCATACTGGCCCTACTAATGCCGATTATGAATCGGCACGAATTGCAGGTTATGCCGTACCCGTTCTATTTTTTAAACCCGATAGCACCTACAACGGTTTAACTTTTGAACAACCTTTTCAGCACAGCGATTTACTGCCCACTATTTTAGATTACACCAATTACCCAAATTCCTATACCGCCTTTGGACAAAGTGCCTACAAAACCAAAAATCCGCACCGATATGTGTACAGCTACCTAGAAAATGTTTACCAAATTATGGACGAGAAATACCTCCTCTTTTTTGATGGCACAAAAACGGTTGGCTTTTATATTTATCGCAACGACCCACTGCTAGAAATTAATTTAATGGGCCAATTACCCGTAGACCAAATGCGCTTGGAAACACAATTGAAAGCCATTATTCAAACGCATCATCAAACTTTGGTTGGTAATGGGTTGGTGGAGTAGTCATTTAGAATTTAAAATTTAAGATTTAAATTTTTTTTATGCTGACGTTGGGAGGTTTGATTTTTTTCATGCTAACGCTAGGGAGGTTTGATTCTTGATTTTTGAAATGTGATTTTTGATTTTTTCCTGCTGACGTTAGAAGGGCGATTCATTTAGAATTTAAGATTTTTCACCTGCTAATGTAAGCTAATTTACGCTTTCCAAAGATGCAACTTTGAATCTAATGCAAACCCTTAATCAATGAAACTATATTCCCCTCCTTGGAGGGATTAGGGGTGGGTTTCACTTATATGTTTTTTTATTTTAAATTTTAATCCTTGATTTTTGAAATGTGATTTTCGGTTTTTTTTATGCTGACGTTAGGAGGAAATCATTGAAAATTTATTTTTTTTTATGCTGGCGATTGTTTCCATAGAGTGCCACGGAGTTTTAAAGGGTTTAGACTTACTATTTTTTTGAAAAATAGTAAGTCTTTGCTTCGATTTGTATTTTAGGCAAGTTTATATACTAACAACAATTACATCAGCATAACATCCAAAAAATCCATACATCCTGGCTATCCAAATTCAGACAATTACATCAGCATAGCATCCCAAAAAACAAACACAAAAGCCCTCTAATTTTAGACACTTTTAATTTAAAAATTAACCCACAAATAATGAATATTTTTAAAAACATACAAACCATTATATTCGATGTAAATGGCGTTTTTACAGGTAGATATGCTTGGCAACATACCTATGGTACGGCCAACAATATGATTGCAGAACACGATGCGGAAGCCATAAAAAAGGCAATAGCGCAAGGCTATAATGTAGCCATTATTACTAGAGGATTTGCGCCTCCGTTAATTGCTGCGTTTCATCAATTGGGTATTGAAAATGTATATGCAGGCATTTTACATAAAATAGAAGCCCTAGACGAATACCTCCTCACTTTTGATTTAGCCGAAGCCAATACCTTGTACATGGGTGATGGAATGCCCGACTATGAAGTGCTTCAAAGAGTAGGCTGCCCAACTTGCCCAGCAGATGCAGATGAACATATTAAGCATATCAGTAGCTATGTTTCGCCTTTTAAAGGTGGAGAAGGTTGTGTGAAGGATGTGATTGAACAGGTGTTGGCTGCTAATGCTAATGGGTAGCAAGTATTTTTGTAGAAAGTAGTAGGTACATATACTCAAATACGTTTGGTTTTCCGATTTTTGCTAAATGGCTAAACTGCTAGAATTGTTAAATTGTTTTTTTCTGCTGGCGAATTTTAACTGCTGTTTATTAACAATCAATCATTAATACAATTATTCGTATCAAATTTGTGTTAAATCACTTTATTTATTAAGCAAAAGGAAGTCGAAAACCACTTGCATTTGAGTATAGACTGCTTTATCCCATCCTCATTTATTGTTGCTCAATAGGATGATTTAAAATACGTTTTCAGGTATTATTTGGGGCATCTCGACTACGCTCGATGACCGAAAGGGCGAGTACAAGCTAGTAGTACTAGCCCAAATGTTTTTGGATAAGTTGCATGGTTTGTTGATTTAGGACTTGGTTGGTGGCTACAATTTTTCTTCCGTAAATGTAGTCCCCTTCGCCATTAAAATCGCTTACGGTTCCTCCTGCTTCGGTTACAATAAGGCTGCCGGCGGCTACGTCCCAGGCGTGTAGGCTGTGTTCAAAGTAGGCATCGTATCTACCACAGGCAACGTAACATAAATCTACGGCAGCAGCACCTAAGCGGCGAATGCCTTTGGTGTTTAACATGAGGTATTTTAAGACTTCGATGTAAGGTTCTATAATTTCAAAATCGTAGTAGGGAAAGCCTGTGGAGAAGAAGGCGGCTTTCATGTTGTTGGTTTTACTTACCGCAATGGGCAAGTCGTTTAAAAATGCGCCTCCGCCTTTCCAAGCATAAAAACATTCCTTTAAATTAAGTTCGTACACCACGCCAATTTGCATTACCCCTTTATACGCTAAGGCAACACTAATAGCATAACTCGGAATATTATGCAAAAAATTAGTCGTTCCATCCAAGGGGTCGATAATCCATTGGTAATCGTGATCGCTTAGGGCAACGGTTCCTTCCTCACCAATAAATCCAGAGTTTGGCAAAATGTTTTTTAAGCCTGCTACTAGGCGTTTTTCCGAAGTTGTATCTACATAACTAACCAAGTTATTGTGAAACTTAATTTCAATATCCTCGCTTTTTACTTTACCCGCTTCCTCCCGAATAAAATCGCCTACCGTTTTTACCAATTCAATTACTTGGCGTGTTGTATTTTCTAAATTCATTTTTTACAATTCATCATTAAATTCCTATATTCCTAGCAATCTCTCTTTCGGTCATCTCGACTACGCTCGATGACCAGAGAACTATTTATTTTTTCTTAATCGACCAATCTACTACAAAACGTGCAACTTCCATGCCCTTTTCATCTCGCCCAATAGAAGTAGAAGAAACGGTTACCGCCTCTCCTGTACGTAGGGTTTGTTCTACGGCTTCAAAAAATAGGTGTCCTTGTGAGCAAGTAAAAGTGGTTACACCAACCGCCTTTTTGCTAAAGGTAGATTTCATGCCCGATACAATAATTAATACGGGTTGTGAGGCGGTTCTAACTGCCATTAATCCTAGCAAACCAGTTGCCATTTCGCCTGCCATACTTAATGCTGCAAAATAGGTGCTGTTAAACGGATTTTTATTCAACCAACCATAAGGAATGCTCACTTTCGCTTCCTGTGTATCGAGGCTTTTTATTCGGGTACGAGCGATTAAAGCCAAAGGCAATTTCCCCAATAAAAAAAATCTAAATAAAATAGGATGTGTTACCTGGTCAATAAACTTTTTTATTGCTGGCGATATTTCTACGCTTGGTTGAATGGTATTGCTTAATTGTGTATTCATGTTATTTTTTAAATTATCGAATGGCTTAAATTTTAAATAAAATGGGTCGCACCTATGGCGCTAGGTTATTGCTTTTTTGTTTTCTATAAACAGGTTGTACCTACAGCACAATATCTGAATTTGGATGCTCTGGATGTGTGGATTTTTTGGATGCTAAATTTTAATGATCAATTATCAAATCACAATTTCCAAATAATATCCAATATCTAAATCTCAAAAATCAAACCTTCATTTTCAGGCATGTTTCATTTACTATAAGTTTTACTTGACACTTCGTGAAGTGTGCTAAGAGCAAATTAAAATCGAAACTTTTGCAAGCCGCAGGCTTGAATACCGTTTGGCTCAAGCGGAACGCTTGAGCCAAACGGGTTTAAAGCCTCTTGGCTTGTAGCAAAAAAGTTGAGACACCTGCAATTAAATAGATAAAATAGTAAATATGGAAATGCACAAAACCTAATGTGGTTTAGTATATCTTTTAAGACTGCTGAAACATGCCCATTTTCAGCAGGAAAAAATCAAGAATCATATTTCAAAAATCAAGAATCAGAAATCCCAACGTCAGCATATAAAAAATTCTAAATCTTAAATTTTCAATCTTAAATTCTAAATACCTCTCCTCCTAGCTTTCCACTAAAACCTCCCCACGCAACATGTTTTTAACGTAGGTAGGCAATGCAAATGCGCCCATATGTACAGCAGCATTATAGTATTGCAAATTGTGTTTGCGAGCAAAACTTTCTGCTTGTTTGTAATCCAGATTTTCTAGGGGGTCTACAGTACCTTTGCTGCTGTAGCTAAATGCCCACATGCCACTAGGATAGGTAGGAATAAATGCTAAGTAACAATGCACATTACTTTGTCCAAAAATGCTACGGTAACAGGCAAAGCAATCTTTAAAAGCTTTGGCTCCAAACCTTGGCGATTCGCTTTGGGTGACTAAAATACCGTTTGGCTTTAAAGCACGATAAGCATTTTTGTAAAAGTCAATAGAAAACAAACCTTCGGCAGGGCCATAAGGGTCGGTGCTGTCTACTATAATAAGGTCGTAGATTTCGTTGGGGGCATCGGCTAAAAACTGGATACCATCTTTAATTTGTAAATCCAATTTAGGATTATCGAAGGCAGCAGAAATATTTGGTAGGTGTAATTTGGATGCTTCAATAACACATTCATCTATTTCTACCATTGTTACCTTTTCTACGCTTTCGTGGCGTAAAATTTCTCTTACCGAACCACCATCGCCTCCACCAATAACAAGGGCATGTTTAATATTTCCATGCGTTAACATGGGTACATGAGTAATCATTTCGTGGTAACCATATTCATCCTTTTCCGTGGTCATTACCATATTATCAATAGAAAGCATTTTGCCATAGGCAATCGTATCATATATTTCTACTAGTTGATATGGGGATTGTTTACGATACAAACGTTCTCCTTTGTGGCGTAGGGATAAGGCGGTGTTTTCGTCTTTATCGGTAAACCACACATTGCGGGTTTGTTTTGGCACTTTTTCGGCTGGATTTTGGCTTTCGGCCATATTGTTTCGCATGTCGGCAAGCTTAATATCGCTTTTATCCAATAGGTGTAATTGTCCTCGTTTTAATTCCATTGAGGAACCATGTTCGGCTTTAAAGGCTTCCTTTAAAAAGTCGTAGGCTACCCAGGGGTTTACTTCTTCCCCGCAGGTAAATAAATCAACGGCTGCGTATTGGTATTCGGGCCAAGTATGTATGGCCAAATGGCTTTCCTGAATTACGACAACCCCCGAAATTCCGAATGGCGAAAAATGGTGGAAGGTGGAATTAATTACCGTTGCATCTGCTGCTTTTGCTGCATTTACCATGCTTTGTTCTACCTGTACTACATCGTTTAAAACGTTGGCAGCACAACCGTAGAATTCTACTAGAATATGTCGTCCTAATGCACTCATTGTTTTAGGGGTAATTTTTAACAGTTCAAATTGTTCTAAAAATTGGAGGCCAAAGATACTTTATCTTGTTTTTATTTTTATCATTAAAGACGATAAAAATAAAGACCTACTATTTTTTTAAAAAATAGTAGGTCTTGGTGGTATGTTTTGTTTGTGATGTTTTATTTAAAGTTTTCCCCTTTAGCAAGCCCATTTTGTAGGAGCTTTTAATGCTGCAAGCCAGAAGGCCTGAAACCCAAACGACTCAAGCGAGACGCTTGACCCTGCGTTCCTTTTTTATAAAAAAGGAACGCCTGTTCCAGCCTCCTGGCTGGAGCATAACGGTATTCAAGCCTCCTGGCTTGCGCCTAAAAATGGAAACTGCTTTGATAGATAGGTTGTTTTATTTCATCCCAATATCCATTTGTGTAAAGGTATCGTCTTTTAGGCTGTTAATGGCTTTTTGGAAAATGGGGCTTACATCGTTCATTACTTTATAGTATCCTTCTGTGCCAAACATATAACGAGCAATTACGCCTTTCATACGGGCAGTTAGATAAGTACGGGCAGTTGCTAATCCTTCTGAGTCTCGCTCAACTCCTTCTTTTTCTGCTAGTGCTACTAGGTTGTTTATCATAGTATTATCTACCGAAAAACCTTTTACATAGCTGTCTAAGTCTGGGTATTTAGCGGTGAGTTTTTTGCGATTTTTATCCATATAGGTTAGTAAAAACTTGGTTACTACACCTTTTTTATTCAATGCTCTATAGTAGGTGCTTCTGTGGCTGGTATCTGCCGACACAAATACATCGGGCATAATGCCGCCGCCGCCGTAAACGGGACGTTTTTTAATATTGGTTTCAAATTTTAGGGAATCGTTAAATTCAATTTTCGATTGGTCGTATAACTCGCCACTAGCCCTGCGTTTTTTCATGTCTTTGTGATAATCGTCTTGTCCTTTATCGTAGGGTTTTTGGATGGAGCGGCCAGCAGGTGTGTAGTAGCGAGCAATGGTTAGGCGCATGGCAGAACTATCGGGTAATACGTAGGTTCGTTGTACCAATCCTTTACCAAAAGAACGGCGGCCTACAATTAATCCTCGGTCCCAGTCTTGCACTGCACCCGATACAATTTCACTAGCCGAAGCCGAGCCTTCGTTTATCATAACTACTAAACGCCCTTCTTCAAAATTACCTCTCGAAGTCGCATTGTAATCCTTTTTGCGATACTTGCGTCCTTGGGTATATACAATCATTTTTTTAGTGCCTAAAAACTCGTCTACCATTGCTACGGCTGCGGTTAAATAGCCGCCGCCATTGTTTCGCAAGTCTAAAATTAGGTCTTTCATTCCTTCTCCTTCTAGCTGCATTAATGCGGCTCTAAATTCCCGTCGAGTTGTTGCCGAAAATTTGTTGACTTTAATATAGCCAACCGTTGGCGTTACCATATATTTTGCGTCTACACTGTAAATCGGAATTTTATCTCTAACAATGGTTAAATCCAATAATTTTTTTACGCCATGACGTTTTACGCCTACGTTTACTTCCGTTCCTTTGGGTCCTTTTAAACGTTTGGTAATTTCTTTGTCTTTAACTTCAGCCCCAACAATACTTTCTCCGTTTACGGTTATAATTTTATCGCCTGCCATCAAGCCTGCCTTTTCCGAAGGTCCTTTAAAAATAGTAGAAATAACCACCAAGGTATCTTCAAGTCTATCGTATCGAATCCCAATGCCTTCAAAATTTCCTTTTAGGGGTTCGTTTACTTTTTTATA
>JAHDBT010000215.1 GCA_020630215.1 Bacteroidota bacterium | reverse complement strand
TACAGTCACTCAAAACCTCATTTTGCCGCACAATTAGTTTTCGGTCAGGCACTACGTAAAAAGGCAGCAAGAAAGTGAACTATTAAAAACGAAAAATGTGTTTGGTTTAGTAGTTTTAGCAAGCAAGTATGCCAATAAAAGTAAGAAAAAGTATGATTTGCGTTTGCAATTCAAAACCAAATTATTGCGTTTACTACTCGAAAGTGGGTATCGTAGACGTGATATTGAACAATTATTTTTTTTCATACAGCAAATTTTAGTCTTGCCAGAAAAGTGGCAAAGTAAATTTAAAGAAGAAGTACGAAAAACAATAAAAAAGAAAAAATACGGACAAAATGGATGTGAAAACTTATATAAAACAGGAAGATCGTGAATTAGCGGATGTAATTTATGAAGCAGTTTTTGGTAATTCGCCACAAGAACAAATGGCAATGCTAGAACAAGAGTTACAAGCTGAAAAAGCAAAGGAATTAACTGAAATTACAAAAGCTTTAGCTGCAAAGGCAAAAGCATTGGCAGAAAAAGAAATGCAAGCAACGATTATCAGAATTTATGAACAAACCTCTTTTTCGGCTGTTGAAATTGCTCAATTAGTAGGGCGTGAAGTGGAGGAGGTGCAAGCAGTAATTAAAGAACATCAATCAAAAAGCAAGTAACTGAAATGGATAATGGAGCAAAATTTAGATCATCAGATCTTTCTCTAGTCAATGTATTGTATGAAGCAGCTTATGGGGAGCTACCTTATGACCATATTTCTAAAGTAAAAAAATTAAACAAAGAAATTGTAAAGGTTGAAAAGGTAATGCAAAAACAAGTTGCTAGAATAAAAGAGGATGCAAGAATACACATTGAAGAAATAGAAGATAAAGCAGGCAAACAAATTATACAGATAAAAAGAAAAACAACTAAGCAAATAGAAAAATAGAAGATGAAGCAGAAGTGCAAATAGCCGAGATAAGAGCAAAAGCAATGGAACTAGAAGATGAGGACGAATTATTTAGTAAAATGAAGGAAGAGCTAGAACAAAAAACACTAGCAATAAATGCTTGCAAAAAAAACATGCAAAAACTAATCATCAAATTCCATGTGATGAGACGATTTACGGACGAAAATATAGCTCAGTTACTTGAACAAGAATTAAGCTTCGTTAAAGAAACCATCACCAATTACCACACAAAATAAAAAATGATCGATATTTGTAGTATTATTTAGCAGCACACACGCCAAAAGTAAATACAAACAATAAAGTACAGAATTAAAAAAAACAATGAAAAAAATAATATTAACGCTCGTATTAATTGCCTTCGCTACTTTGCCAAGCCTTAGCCTAGGCGATAGCGGCACTATTAAAATAGGCTTACTAAAATATAGCGGCGGCGGCGATTGGTACGCCAACCGAGATACCTCCTTGCCGAACCTCATCGAGTTTTGCAATCAAAACCTCGATATGAACATGCAGCTCGAACAAGTAGAAATAGATGTAGGCAGCCCCGAAATTTTTAACCTCCCCTTTGTTCACATGACAGGACACGGAAACGTAGTATTCTCGGATGAAGAAGCCGAAAACCTACGCAACTACCTACTAGCAGGCGGTTTTCTGCATATAGACGATAACTACGGCATGGACCCTTATGTACGACCTGCCATGAAAAAGGTGTTTCCTGAACTAGAATTTAGAGAATTACCCTTTTCGCACAAAGTTTACCGCCAACAATACCAATTTACCAACGGTCTGCCCAAAATACACGAACACGATAGCAAAGCCGCACAAGGATTGGGCTTAATTTTTCAAGGACGTTTGGTTTGTTTTTACTCGCTAGAAAGCGACTTAGGCGACGGCTGGGAAGATGCAGCCGTACACAACGACCCCGCAGATTTACGCAAAAAAGCCTTGCAAATGGGAGCTAATTTAATTCAATACGCTTTTACGGAATAAGGGATAAACAATTACCCGTTTATCTCAAAAAAACGCTCTACAAAAACAAAAAAGCCCGTTTCAATATTTAATGAAACGGGCTTTTTTTATACAGAAAAGAGCGCGTAATATTGGCATGTTTCATTTGTTATAATTTTTACTTGACACTTCGGAAAGATTCTCCAAGGGAACATGTTCCCTTGGAAAATGTTTATTAAAACTTTGTAATGCGTTAGCCCATGTTGCTATTGTAGTTGCCTAGTAAAAACAAGAAAGCCCGTTTCAACATTCAATGAAACGGGCTTTTATTTATACAGAAAAGAGAGAGTAATATTGCTCCCAATAATCAGCTAATGTTATGATTTAACTGATTTTGGTTTTTTCGACTTTTTCGATTTCTTGCTTTTTTGTAAGTTGCGTTCAACGGCTTTTTCACGGTATTCGGCATCTGCTTTTGTTAAGTCAACCACAATAGGTGTTGCCACAAAAATAGAAGAATACGTACCCACAATAATACCGATTAATAAAGCGAAAGAGAAACCTCTAATTACTTCGCCACCAAAAATAAACAAGATGAGTACTACTAGTAAAGTTGTTAAAGATGTTACAACTGTACGACTTAATGTACTGTTAATCGCTTCGTTAATTACGTCTTCTTGTTTGCGTTTTGGATTTAACGTTAAGTACTCTCTAATACGGTCAAATACTACCACCGTATCATTTATCGAGTACCCAATTACGGTTAAGAGTGCCGCAATAAATACTTGGTCAATTTCGAGAGAGAAGGGGAGGAAGCCGCTAAATAAGGAGAAGATGGTAAGCAGGATTAAGGTATCGTGTATAATAGTTAATACTGCTGCTAAACCATATTGCCATTTGCGGAAACGAATTAAGATGTACAAGAAGATACCCATTAAGGCAAATATCGTTGCCCAAATTGCTCCACGAGTAATATCATCGGCAATGGTAGGTCCTACTTTTTGAGAACTCATAATTTTATTAGGAACCTCTGCATTTCCAGAAATAAATTGGTCTTCTGTTGTTGTGCCTAACATATTTGCTTTTGCCAAGCCTGCATACAGTGTTTTCATTACAATATTATCGGCTTCTTTTTCCTCACTATCAATCATGTATTGAGTAGTGATTTTTACTTGATCGTTACTACCATAAGTACGTACTAAAGGTTTCATTCCAAACACGCCTTTATCGGCTAATGCGCTTGTAATATCACTAGCAGAAACAGACTTGTCAAAATCTACTACATAAGTACGTCCGCCTTTAAAATCAACACCTAATTCAAAACCTTTAAACATCATTGATAATAAACCAATGGCAATTACTGCACCACCAATCATGTAAAATTTCTTACGTTTGCCAATAAAGTCAATATCAGTTCCTTTAAACATGCCTTTAGTAGCATTGGTATAAAAGCTAAATTTATCGCCTTTTCCTAAACGCCAATCAATAAACAAACGAGTTACTAAAATTGCCGTAAATAAAGAAGAGAAAATACCAATCATTAATACCGTTGCGAAACCAAGTACTGGACCTAAACCGAAGTAAGAAAGGATAATAGCTGTAATTAAAGTGGTTAAATTCGCATCAATAATCGCAGAGTAAGATTTACTATAACCATCAGCAATTGCTTTTTTCATGCCGCTGCCTCGTGCTAGTTCTTCCCGTATCCTTTCAAAAATAATTACGTTCGCATCAACCGCCATACCAATAGTAAGTACAATACCTGCCATACCTGGTAAGGTAAGCGTTGCACCAATAGAAGCCAATACGCCTACTACAAAAAACAGGTTTAAGATAAGTGCTAAGTTCGCTACCCATCCGCCTTTGCTGTAGTAAAAAATCATAAAGCCTAATACCAATAAGATACCCGCTAATAAAGAAATTAAACCAGCTCTAATAGATTTTGCCCCTAAAGATGGTCCAACCAATGCTTCCTCCACAATACGTGCAGGAGCAGGCAATTTACCCGCTTTTAAGATATTGGCTAAATCCTGTGCTTCTGTAATATCAAACTGACCTGTAATTTGTGAAGTACCACCAGCAATTTCTGATTGTACTACAGGAGCAGAATAAACTTGGTCATCTAGTACAATAGCTACACTCTTACCAATGTTTTCGCCAGTAAGTTTACGCCATTTAGTAGCACCTTCGCTATTCATGTCCATATTTACAATAATCTGCTGATCGTAGTTGTAATCGCCACGAGCATCTATAATTACATCGCCTTCCATAGGTGCTTTAAAAACACTACCTTGACGGCTTTTTATCGCATATACTGGAAATAAGTTGTTGTTACCATCTGTGCCTTCAATAGCTTTAGCACCATATAAAAACTTTAAGTTTGGTGGAAACTCTGCACGAACAGCAGGCATTTTTAAGTAGCTGTTTAAACGAGCTGTATCTTTACCATTGGCATAACCAATTGTTGCGCCGCCCGAACCAGAGAAGTTTAAGGCTGCAATAAAAGGGTTTTGACGAACCAGCTCATCCTGCGATAAACTATCGCTTGCTGCGCCACTATCGCCACTTGCTTTATCTACTAGCGAGCCTTCTTTAGCGGCAGTAGTATCGTTTGCTGCTGCGGTGTCGCCTTCAGGAGTATCCGTAGCGGCATCACCAACATCTTTTTTAGCATCTTCTTTTTTAAGATCTTCAATGCCTTGTTCCTTTTTTACTGCTTCGTTAGCAGCAAAAACCATTTTGCTCATTTCGGCATCGGCATTGTATACTTCCCAAAACTCTAATTTTGCAGTAGCTTGTAGTAATTGACGCACCCGTTCAGGGTCATCAACCCCAGCTAATTCTACTTGAATACGACCAGAGTTTTCTAGTAAGTTGATATTTGGTTGGGTTACCCCAAACTTATCAATACGAGTACGCAAAATTTTAAATGTTTGGTTAACCGCATCATCTGCTTGCGTACGTATATAAGCCAATACTTGCTCGTTGCTAGAGTTATAATCAATAACATCTTGATTATTAGCATTAGCAAATAAAGTTGCCATTTTAGCACCATTGCCTACTTGACTAAACGCTTGTCCGAAAAGCGTTACAAAATCAGCCTCGTTATTTTTTTGTAATTCTTTAGTCGCTCTAATCGCTTTTTTAATCAAAGCGTCCTCCGAATTATTTGCTAAAGAACGAATTAAATCGTCGAGGGTTACTTGCAAAACAGCACTCATGCCACCTTGTAAGTCAAGACCTAAGTTTAACTGCCGAGACTTAATGTCATCGTAAGTATAACCCATAAAAACCGATTCTGTAGAAACCGAATCGAGGTAACTGCGTTTTGCTTTACGAAGTTTATCTGCTTTTGCTTCATCCGATAAGTTGGCAATTGCACTTACTTGATCTGCTGCAAATCTATCCGCCTTCTTGTCTACGCTACTTGCTAACCAAGTAAACGAAAGCTGATATAAGCATACTAAGAAAAGAGCAATCCCAAAAAACTTCACCAATCCTTTTGCCTGCATGTGAAAAGATTATTAATTTAATATAAGTTGAGTTCTTCTATAAAAAAATACCTACTAGAAAAAAAGGAGCAATAAATGCTGGTAATTAACTAGTAGCTCAACATCCAAATATTTTGTTCAATGTTATAATTCAGTCCTTGACATTGCGCCAAATAGACCTGCTTTTTTTCCTAATTTTTTAGGCTAGGTAAAAATTGAGTGCAAATATAATCGTTTATTTGATGGTTTCCTAAATAAAAAAGAGATTTTACTTGCTTTAAAGCCCCTCTTTGCCTACTATTAGGGCGATTATCTTGCCAGATTAGCTTTTTGGCAGTTAATTAGGTGTAGTCGTAGGTAAAAAGTGCACTTCACTAAAAGTATTAGGATAATTTGCACTAATGAAGACATTGTGGTAGCACCTAGCAAAATCGTTCAACTACCAGCTACCCTATACCCAAGTACCAAATACTAAGAAATGATTAAAGATACTTACCAAACAATTAAAAACGATACTACAGGCTTATACAAGGAAAAAGGAAGTAAGTTCATTGCTTATGCCAGAAATATAAGCAGCCTAGAAGAGGTACAAGCATTTTTAGTCTATGTAAAAGGAGAACATCCTAAAGCAAGACACCATTGTTATGCTTATAGAATAGGAATGAATAAACAAGAAAATTACCGAGCAAATGACGATGGCGAACCTTCTGGAACAGCTGGGCGGCCCATTATAGGACAAATCGATTCGCATGGGCTAACGAATATTATGGTCATTGTAGTTCGGTATTTTGGCGGCACCAAACTAGGCGTGCCAGGCTTAATCCGTTCGTATAAAACCGCTACCATTGATGTCTTCCAAAATGCCGAAATGATTACCAAAACCATCAAGAACTTTTACCAACTAAGTTTCGATTATATACAGATGAATAAAGTCATGAAGTTCATCAAGCAAAACAATATAAACATCATTAAACAGTTCTATGAAGATAGTTGTAGATTAGATATCGACATATCGCTTAGTAAAAGTGAGGGTTTCATCGAGGAATTAACGAAAATTGATACTTTAGTTGCAAAATACCTTTATACTGTGTAATTTAGCTGTATGTTATGATTTTATCTCGCCTTTTAGCATTTTCTACTCATCTACAAGCAACTATTTCCCTAGCAAAAACATCCTATTTTTTATAAAAACGGCACGATTATTTATCAGCTATTCATATAGTGCGATAACAAAAATATTGCTTACTACCTCAAGCAACCCGTTTTTTGAAGTACCATAACTTATCTGTTTAACCTAAGGAGAAATATATTCTTATGCTTAAAAATACTTGGCTAATTGTCTGTTTGCTATGTTTTACTTCCATCGTAGCAAAGAAAAACAACACACAACAAAAAAATCAATCTACTCAGCATTACCTAGATACTAAAGTAGCAACCGCTAATTTTAATAAAATAGATATAACAGCTACTAATCAAGAAAAGGAAGTGCGTTTACACCTGCTTAATAGTTTGCCCGATTTGGCAACCGTAGGCACGGATGTAAACTTAAAATACATCAAAAAAAGTTTAACAAGTACACATTACCATTACCAACAAACTTGTAATGGCATTCCTATTTATCGTTCGCAGATATTGGTATCGGTAAATAAAAAAAATCAAATTATTAGTGTAATAAGCAACGCCTTTACCCTTAGCACAACGCAAGTAGAAAAAATATGCGACGTACAAAATAAACAGACCTTTAAAAGCCGAGAACTAGCAAAGGCGTTTTTACGCAACAACAATTTAAAAGTGGAAACACCAGAAGAACTGGTTTTGTTTTTTGAAAATGAGACAACTGTACAACTAGCAGTTAAAGTAAATGCGAGTAGCGAAAATTCCTTCGCAAACTATTTCCTCAACGAAACGGGAAATTTACTTTTTGAAGAAGATTTACAACGCTACCACCGAGAACATAAACACCACCACCACCATCACCACAATTCGCCCGTAAGCACATCTGGTAACACAACTACTGCTGCTGAGGGAACACCTAAATCTATGATGGTGCCAGTTCATGCTACTGTTTTTATGCCCGACCCCGTTACAACAGCAGGCGTTTACTATGGACAAAATGGAAACTATAGAGACAATGACGATGCCGTAAGTGAAGAATTAACAGCCGAATTAGTAGAGGTGGAGGTAGACGTTTTGTACGAAAATGGCACTTATAAACTAGAAAGTCCTTATGTAAAAGTCGCCGACATGAGCCCACCTACTATTGCCCCCTATGTTGGTACAACTGTTGATTTTACGTTTGATAGATTTGATGATGCTTTTGAAGATGTAAATGCATATTATCACATCCACAACTTTCAAATTTACATACAAGAACTAGGATTTGATGATTTATGTAATGAGCAAATTTATATTGATACACATGGACAAAATGGCAATGATCAATCCTATTATCGCTACCAAAACAATCGGCATGAAATTACTTTTGGAGAAGGGCATGTGCCAGGTAAACCTAACCATGTTGACGATGCAGAAGATGCAGATGTAGTTATTCATGAATATGCACATGCTTTGTCGCAAAGTGCTTGTTTCGATTGTAATTCGGGACTAGAGCGAAATGCCATTGATGAAGGATTTGGTGATTATTTAGCAGGGTCTTATTCTCGTAGTTTAAACAGCCACAATTGGCAAAATGTGTTTAGTTGGGATGGTCATAACGAATTTTGGAGTGGAAGAAATATTGCCAGCAATAACCATTACCCCGAAGATGTACCCGATGATACCGATGAGTATATTACCTCGGCTATATGGTCGTCGGTTTTAATGGAAATATGGACAGACCTAGGACAAGAAAAAACCGATAAATTGGTCATGGAATCGCATTACCAGTTTACAGGAGGCATAGGACTTACAACTGCCGCAGCTATTTTACTAATTGTAGAAGACGAATTGTATAATGGAGATTACCACGATATTGTACACCAACATTTGCTAAACAGAGGATTGCTAGAAAATGATGTAAATGCAGGGGAAGATATGAACTTATGCCTAGGAGATACCGTAAACTTAAATGGTAGCGCCGCTGCCCCTTCTAACGCATTGGTGTATTGGAGCCCTGGCTTAACCCTAGCAGATAGTACCGACCTAAACACACAGGCCATGCCCGACGAAACAACCGAGTATCGCTTAAATATTTACAATCCGTCTACCAATACCATTATTGCCAACGATAAAGTAGTGGTGAATGTTGACTACTGTTTTGATGCAACACCAACCGAAATTAAGCTCCTAAATACCGACCGATTTTTTAAAGGACGAGGCAACCTAATTGTAGAAGTACCCGCAGAAACCACATCTGTATCGGTAAGGATATTTGATGTGCAAGGACGAAAAGTAAAAGACATCAACAATTCTAGCGACCAACGCCTAGAAATTGAACACAACCATTGGCTGCCAGGTATTTATCTCGTACACATTAAAGCCGATGAGGAAGAAAAAGTGGTAAAAGTTGGGCGAGTTAGATAGGGGGAGATTTTTGAAATTTGATGCTTGAAATTTGATTTCTGATTTTTTCCTGCTAACGCTAGGCTTTTTTCAGATGACTCTTATTTAGAACTAGGAATTTTTGATATGCTGATGGGATTTAATTTCTAAATCGAGGATTTAGAATGGAGTATTTGAAAATTTTGTTATATATTGGCATGGGAGGAATGCTAATTTTTGTTTTTTTTCTGCTGATAACTGACAAGGGAAGATACAAAACTAATAACAAAATTAGCTGGTGAAACCTCCACAAAACCAACTGACCACTAACAGTAAACGAAGTGAACGGTCTAAATACTGACCACTAAAAAAAATATATGACAACAAAATCTAAAACCTTACCTTATTTAATAGGATGTGCCAAAGCAGATATTACTGCATTTGTATACAACAAAGCCATGATGGGTTATGCCGTGCCTTTTCATGTAGTAAAAGGAGTAGAAACGCCCATATCTGCCCGTGCTTTTGTTATTAAAGACAAACAAACAGGCAGTAAAGTGTGTATTGTAAATTCCGAAATTTGCTTTTACACCATTGCTCTAAAGGATGCCGTAGTAAAAACACTGCAAAGTAAACATCCTGCCTTAAATTACACGGCTGCTAATGTAATGCTTACTGCACAACACACACACAGCGCGCCAGGAGGATATTCGCATCATGTATTGTACAATATCGCTATTCCAGGTTTTCAGCCAAAAGTATTTAATAAAATAGTAGCAGGAACCGTAGCCGCAATTGTACAAGCTGAAGCCAATTTGCAAGCAGCCAATATCCAAAGCGCAGTAGGAGCTTTTGCCCCAGAAGATGAGGTAGCTTTTAATCGCACCTTATTTGCTTACAATGCCAATCCCGAAGTTAAACAAAAAGTCCTCAAAAAAGACCATCACCTAGCCATCGACCGCAACATGAAACTGCTGCGTTTTGAGGATAAAGAAGGAAAAGCAATAGGTAGCATTAACTGGTTTGGCGTACATACCACAAGCGTAGACAATAAGTTTAACAAAATTTGTTACGATAATAAAGGCTATGCCGCCGAGTTTTTAGAGCAAGATATACGAAAAGAAAACCCCCATTTTATAGGCGCATTTGCACAAGATACCGCTGGCGATGTAAGCCCTAACCGACAATGGGGAGCCAAACACGGACGTTTTAGGGGCGAGTTTAGAAATGATTATAAAAGTGCGAAGTTTAACGGAAAGTTACAATACAATAAAGCCAAAGAATTACTAGCAGAAGCCGCCCAAAATGAAACGATAAAAGGAGGTATTGATTACGAATTGATGTTTGCCGATTTTTCTAATATAGAAGTAGATAGAGAATTTGTAATGGGCATGAAAGGAATGCGCACAACCGAACCCGCTACTGGGGTTGCCCTACTAAAAGGCGCACAAGACAGACCAGCCGTGCCACCAGCCGTTAACTTTTTTCTAGGAGTAGGGGCAGGAGCAATGTCAAGGTTTATTGAAACCTACGAAAAGCGAGTGAAACACCGATTTATGAACCTGAAAGATAAAGAAGATATACTAGATAAATACCGCTTGCACGGACGTAAAAACATTGCCATAGAAACAGGAAAAGGCAAAATGTTTGGTACTTATTTTCTTAAAAAAATGATTATTCCTGGCGCATTAGATATTACCATCAACAGAATTAAACAAATGGACCGAGAAGGCTACGCAAAATATACCCCGTGGATGCCTCGTATTTTACCCCTCCAAATTATAACCATTGGTTCCGTCGCTATTGTAGGGCTGCCTGCCGAAATAACAACTGTTGCTGGCCAAAGACTAAGAGAAACCGTTTTGCGTACCCTAAAACACAAAGGCGTAAGACAAGTTATTTTAGCCACTTATTGCAATGGATACAGCGGCTACATTACCACACACGAAGAATACGCCAAACAAGGATACGAAGGCGGACATACCTTATTTGGTATGTGGACCCTAGCAGCCTACCAAACCAAACTAAAACAATTAGCCATAGAAATGCTAAAATCCCCTGCCGAACGAAACATTGATAAAACAACACAACCCGATTTGTTTGAAGAAGAAGAAATTTGGTACGGATAGGATTGATTGTTATTATTCAGCATGATTTTTATAATACCGTGAGCAAAGCAAAACGGTTCAATATCTGCTAACTTCTACAAAAGTACCTTCTTACTAAAAGATATGGAATAGCGTTTTGAATTGGCCATATAAAAGTGTACTTTTGCACCAAAATTTACACAACCAATTAAACAATAACCGTTACGATTTATTGCAAAGTACGCTAAAGTGTCTAAATTCAGCAATTCAGCAATTCAGCAATTCAGCAAT
>JAHDBT010000214.1:2417-11292 GCA_020630215.1 Bacteroidota bacterium | reverse complement strand
GTGCAAGGTCTATCTATGCAATAGATATAGATAATGATGGCGATATGGATGTATTATCAGCATTAAAAGATGATGATAAAATAGTGTGGTATGCCAATGATGGACTAGGAGGATTTGGGGTAGAACAAGTTATCACGACCAATGCGAGTGGTGCAAGGTCTGTTTATGCAACAGATATAGATAATGATGGCGATATAGATGTATTGTCGGCATCATTTGGTGATGATAAAATAGCCTGGTATGCAAATGATGGTTTAGGTAGTTTTTCTGAAGAACAAATAATTACGACCAATGCGAATAGGGCAAGGTCTGTCTATGCAACAGATGTAGATAATGACGGCGATATGGATGTGTTATCGGCATCTTCAGGAGATGATAAAATAGCCTGGTACAAAAATCTTCTAGTACTGAATGTGCAAGTTTACGAAAACAACCCATCTTGTATTGGTTTTGATAATGGTGCTCTACAAATACAAATGAGTGGCTCTATCTTGCCTCCTTACACCTATGAATGGAGCAACACAGATGGATTAACTGGCAATGGCACTAGCAATACAGAAAATTTTATTATTACTGACTTGGCTGCAGGTATGTATAGTATAACGGTAAGCAATGTCGAATTAGATGCAACTACTGCTAATAATATAATCCTCACCGCCATCCCAGGCAGCTTCTTCGAAATAATAGACATTACCACCACCAACAGTACCAATGAATTACCCAACGGCACTATTAACATCACCCTAGATGGAGGCACACCCGACTACACATTTACTTGGTCAGGCCTAGATAGCGGAAGCCAAACTTCAAGTAATCCTTTAGATAGTATCACCTCCCTTTATGCAGGCGACTACAATATCACGGTTACAGATGGAGAAGGAAACAGCAACACCAGCACCATCACCATCCTAAACGAAACCAACCCCGAAGAAACCTGTAAAACCCCAATGGATATAGTCATCCTAAACGATGTTTCTGACTCTGTTGATGCTGTTGAATACGAAGAATCAAAAGCCTTTTACGTAGATTTTATCAACACCATTAATATCGGTTTTGAAGAAGACGAATCAAGAGTAGCTATAATAGAATGGTCGGATACAGAGGAACAAGAAATACGTATCCCCATAACTGGCGACCTAGCAGCTCTACAAGATTACCCCACTTATACCCGAACTTTTGAAGGCGGCACCAACCCACAATCCGCCCTAGCTTTTGGGCATGATTACCTAGCAGCAGAAGCTGGTCCTAATGCCACTAAAATATTGATTTTATCAACAGATGCTAATAGCAGCCAAGTCAGCGGTTCCTTAATTGCCCTTGCAGAGGAATACAAAGGAGAAGGCTATATCATCGTGAGCATTGCTTTTGATGATGCCTTTTCGGATGATTATACTAAGGATGTTTTACAAGAAACCGCCTCCATAGATTTACTAGCACCAGGCGCACCTGCCTATTCTTTATTGGATAACGACCTAGCAGAATACATTGTCAACATCTACGTCTGCCCCTCTAGCCCTGGCACTAGCAATACTACCTATTTTAACCGAGATGCCGCCCTAGAAATTATTGCGTACACCGCCAATAATTTCTGCCCTAATCCTAGTAGTGTTACCCTAGATATTGCCATTACCGCCCAACAACAATTATCCATTCCAGCAGGTACTCCCATTAGTTTTTACTACAACAATCCAGCAATTTTTGGAGCTAGCTATCTACTAACTTCCTACGTGCCTTGTGCCATCGCCGCAGGCACTAGCGATACCCTTAATTTTGATTTACCCGTCAGCAACCCATCCAATATTTGGGCAGTCATAAATGATGATGGCACACAGGCTCCACCCATTAGTTTACCCATCACTACCATCCCCGAAATCGTGTACATCAACAATACCGATAACATCAGCGTTTGTACCGAACCCTTGCCGAGTGTATCGGTAACCAAATATACCACCACACCACAACCCATTTGCGGCAACAGCGTTTTTTACACGGTCGATGCTTGCAATATCAGCGAGTTAGAAGCTACTGAAATTATTATAACGGATAATCCACCAACAGGTTTTGAACTCCTTAGTACAAGTGTTGATTTAGCTAGTTGTGCAGCGGGTACTTTAACTGATGGTTTCACCCTTCCCCCAAGCTGCTGCGTGAGCATTATTTACGAGTACGATGCAACAGATGCACCTGAAGGTAACTACAATAATCAGGGCGTAGCATTAAGTGGAGCAGGCGGTCAAAACCTCTATAATTTTGATGGCAATAGCACCAGCGCCGAAGATGTAAACATAGGAGAGGAAATAGATTGTATATCAACAAGTGTGCTATTTACAAAGGAGGTAAACACCACTACCATTTGCGAAGAAAGCTTCCTCACCTACACCTTCACCATCGACAACCAAACAAACGCAAGCCTACAAGGATTAACGTTTGTAGATGTACTACCCGAACCCGCAATTTGGGCTGCCGAACCTTACTTATTAAATGGACTAAGCATTGCCAATAGCAATATCACCAACAGCCAGACCGCCCAATTCACCATCGCCGAAGTTGCCCCCGAAACCACCGCCTCTTTTGTGCTAGATGTCTATTTAGGCACTTGGGAAACATCTGATGTTTTAGAAAACACGGCAAGCCTCAATAACTTCCCTCAATTTGTAAATGATGGTACAGGAAGCAGCGCAATAAGCGCAACAAGCGAGTCTGTAAACATAAACACCCTTCCTATTGTAAATGCCCAAAACCTAGTAGAAATCAGCGACGAAGAAACGGCATTTTTAAGTGCCGAAATCACCAACGGAACCAATCCAACCTGGGCAACAACAGGCGATGGCATCCTAGAAACCCCCAACGAATCTAACACCAATTACACCCCTGGTCCACTAGATATTGAGCAGGGGTTTGTTCAATTTACCATCAGCTTAAGCTCCCCCTTAGCAGGCTGTGGCGAATCTTTAGATACGGTACTTTTACAAATAATTACAATGGAAAGCCTAGCCGTAGAACTAGGAAAATTTAAAGGCTATATCCAACAAAAAAACAACCTCTTAAAATGGCAAACCTACAGCGAATACCAAAATGCTTATTTTAATTTATTGCGCTCTAAGGATGGACAAAATTTTGAAATGATTGCTAAAATTGAAGGCGTAGGTAATAGCAACACGCTACAAAAATATCAGTTTTTAGATGAGCAGCCTCCTAGCAAAAGTTACTATCAATTACAAGCTGTGGATTTAAATGGGAAGGGGCGTTTTAGTGATGTTGTAGTGCTAAGTCGGGAAGTGAGAAATCCGTATTTTGTTTCGATTTCTCCTAGTACAAATGAATTGTATTTACAAGGGGCAAGTGATATAGATGTGCCGATTAATTATGTTATTTACAATACACTTGGTCAACAA
Source organism: Bacteroidota bacterium (assembly GCA_020630215.1). Classification (GTDB taxonomy): domain Bacteria; phylum Bacteroidota; class Bacteroidia; order Chitinophagales; family UBA2359; genus JAHDBT01. The sequence continues at coordinate 7,897 of JAHDBT010000214.1, read as the reverse complement.
TTACAACAAGGTAAGTTGCTAGATGTGCAGCAAGGTATTGATGTAAGGAGCTTGCCGTCGGGCGTTTATTTTTTAGCAATTAGTAGCCAAAAAGGAGAGTGGTTTTTAAGGTGGATAAGGTGATAAATTAGCTTAGATAAAATGAATGTTAAAATAAACAATGTTTTAAAATTAATCTTTTTTCGCTTTTATGTGTAATTTAAAAAAACGAATTTTAAGAAAATGTTTGATTGAAGAATTGGTGCTAGTACACTGTACTAGTGGCTCAAAACTTAAGTTCTTTTTGTTTAACTCTTTAAAATTAAATGATGAAAATCTTAAAAAATACTTTACTGCTTATTTTTTCTACCATATTATTCCTTTTACCACAACAAGGTTATGGGCAAGTTGTATTTGGACCTGAGCAATTAATTAACCCAAAAGGAACGGGTGTGCGTGATGTCATTGCTGCCGATTTAGATGGCGATGGTGATATGGACATGCTCTCGGCTTCGAGCAAAAGCCTCGATAATAGAATCGCCTGGTATGCCAATGATGGACTAGGAGGCTTTGGGACACAACAAATTATTACAACAGATGGGGGTAGGGTAGTTGCTATCTATGCCGCAGATATAGATAATGATGGTGATGTGGATGTTTTATCGGTATCTAATAATGACAATAAAATAGTTTGGTATGCAAATGATGGGGATGGTAATTTTGGCGAACTACAAATAGTTACAGCAAATATTGATGGGGGACAAGATGTTTATGCAATAGATCTGGATAATGATGGTGATGTAGATGTTTTATCGGCATCTAGTAATGATAATAAAATAGCCTGGTATGCAAATGATGGGTTTGGTAATTTTGGCGAACAACAAAACCTTTCCACAAATGCGCTTGCAGCTAATGCCGTTTATGCAATAGATCTGGATAGTGACGGGGATATAGATGTGCTATCGGCATCTAGCAATGATAATAAAATAGCTTGGTACGAAAATAATGGTTTAGGTAATTTTAGTGAAGAGCAAATTATTACTACAAGTGCAGGTGGTGCTTGGGATGTGTCTGCCGCAGATGTAGATAATGATGGAGATCTGGATGTTTTATCAGCAGCTCGTAATGACAATAAAATAGCTTGGTACGAAAATAATGGTTTAGCAGAATTTGGCGAAGAGCAAATTGTTACAACAGCAGCTAATGGAATAAATTCTTTTTTTGTTATAGATTTAGATAGCGATGGAGATATAGATGTTTTATCAGCATTAGAATTTGCTGATAAAATAACATGGTATGCCAATGATGGGCAAGGTAATTTTGGCGAGGAGCAGGTTATTACCACAATTGCACAGGAGGCAAGGGCTGTATACGCTGCCGATTTAAATAATGATGGAGATTTGGAGGTGTTATCAGGATCTTTTCATGATAATATAATCGCATGGTATCTGAATGAGGGAGAGGGTAACTTTGGCGAACAGCAAATTGTTTTAGCTAGTTTAAATGGAGTAAGTGATATGAGTGAAATAGATATTGATAATGACGGAGATATGGATATCCTATCTTCTTCTTCGCGAGATGATAAAATAGCTTGGTACGAAAATGATGGACAAGGGGTTTTTGAGCAACAACATATTATTTCCACAGAAGCAGAAGGTATATTGTCTGTATATACCATTGATAGAGATAATGATGGAGATATGGATATATTGGCAGGATTAAGTACAGAAATTATTTGGTATATTAATGATGGGCTAGGTAATTTTAACGAGCAGTTTGCTATTGTAAATATTGATGATGCAAGAGTATTATTAATGGAAGACCTAGATGATGATGGCGATTTAGACCTTTTAGTTGGAGCTGGAACTGGAAATATTGATTCTGGTTATGATATGTTTCATAAGAAAATAGTATGGTATGCAAATGATGGATTAGGCAACTTTTTTCTTCAACAAACTATTGCGGAAGAGGAGTATATGACACTACTTTATCTTAGTAGAAAAATTTCATTAAGCATAATGGATATAGATAATGATGGAGACCTTGATATTTTAGAAGGAGATCCTAATGGCAGAAAAATAGTTTGGTATGCGAATAATGGTTTAGGAAACTTTGTTGAACAAGAAGCTATTGTAACCAGCGGCAAACAAAATTCAGTCTATAAAGTTGATATTGATGATGATGGTGATATGGATATTTTAGCAGCAGCAGGAATAGTACAAACAGAATGGTTTTATGATTCAGATAATGTAATGGTTGCTTGGTATGAAAACGATGGAACAGGAAATTTTGAAACACAAAATATTATAGACGATGTTGAAGCTTTTTTTGCAGTTGCTGCCGATGTAGATAATGATGAGGATATAGATGTTTTGGCAGCAACAAGGAATGGAGTTGGTTGGTATATTAATGATGGGCTAGGAAATTTTGGCGAGCAACAAATTATTGCCCTTAATAATAATGTAAATTTATCTGTAATTGATATAGATAATGATAATGACCAAGATGTTTTATTTTTTGGGGGGGGAACAACAATAGCTTGTTATGAAAATTTATTAATAAACCCATACAAGATTTACACAACTCCTTTTGTCGATTTAAACCAAAATGGAATTTTTGATACCGATGAATACCGTATTTACAACTCCAACATACAACTAAGCCCCGAAGCAATTACTTCCATTACCAATGCAGAAGGAAGGATAACAAGTTATGTTGATATTGCAGAATATGAAATTCATTTTCCAACGCCAACCAACTGGATGGCTACAACACTAACAGCACAAACAGTAGCAATAAATGAAGAGAATCCTATAGCAGAAATTTATTTTGGCATATACTCTTCTGAGTTAACTATTGATGCAAATATAAGCCTAACATCTGCCCCTATAAGATGCAACCGGGAGGTAAGCTTTTGGTTAAACTACACCAATACAGGGACCACATTGTTGAATGGTTTAGTAGAACTAAATATAGATTCGCTCACAGAATATCTATCTGCAAACATGCCACCTGATAGCCTTCAAAATCAAACCCGCTATTGGAAAATAGATTCCTTATTACCTTTCCAAACCCAAACAATAAAAGTTACTTTGCAAATGCCCACCGCCGATTTTATTGACCAAGAACTAAACTTCAATGCTACCATTTACGAATACGACGAAACCGTAAACGATTACCGAGTCCTCCATTCAGATTATTGGAACTCCTCCTTGCTATGCTCCTACGACCCCAACGATAAACTGGTACAACCCACAGGAATTTGGGACAACAACTTTACCCTCTTAACCGATACCCTCGACTACACCATACGCTTCCAAAATACTGGCAACGACACCGCTTTCCATGTACGCATCACCGACCAATTATCTGCTGATTTAGATTTGGAAACTTTCAAAGTAATTGCTAATAGTCATACAGTAGAAACAAGCTTTAGGTCAGATGGATTGCTAGAATTTAATTTCCCCAAGATTCTACTACCTGACAGCACTACAAATGAGCCAGAAAGTCATGGCTTTATTCGTTACGAAATACTGGCTAAACAGTATGTTAGTAATGCTATGGTTGTTAATAATACCGCTAATATTTACTTCGATTTAAATCCGCCCATTGTTACCAATAACACACATAATACAATGGTAGAAGAGTTGCCCGTACCACCAACCGTAATTGCTGCTAATGCTTATATCTGTAATGGAAGTTCCCATGTTTTGCTACATGCAGAAATTGGCGATGGCATCAACCCCCAATGGACAACTATAGGTGATGGTACTTTTGAAAATCTATACACTTCTTCCACTACCTATCACCTAGGAGAAACCGATCTCACCCAAGACACCCTACAACTCGTCATCAGCGCTGTCTCTCCAATAGGTTACGGCGGCTATGCCTACGATACCCTACAAATCCCACTAGGGCAAGGACCCAATAACTGCGATTGCAGCAACTCTACCATCGACATCAACGCCCTTCAATACAACATTCACCTCCTAAACAACTCCCCAATCGTGTTCAATGTAAGTGGCTATCAAACTGCCACTGTTGCAATATGGGGCGGCACAGCTCCTTACAATTTAGAATGGGAAACGGAAGGTTATGTCAGACACATCATCACCGAACAACTAGTAGATACCGATGAGGACGGCATCCCTGATACCCCTGGCGCACTAGTAACCCTCCTTTATGCTGATAATGCAAGTTGGGAACTAGTAAGGACCAACCAAAACCACTGTATCGGCGAACTATTCGCCATCAACAGCAACGTCTTCGAACAAGGCAACACCATCAACATCGTAAACAGCTACATCACCCCCGACACAGGCGGCAACATCGGCAGCATCGAACTCACCCTCGCCAACAATGTCATCGGCTGCCTCCCCTACAATTACGAACTTTATAATGTGGATAGTCTGCTAGTAGCAAGTGGCACAACTTCTAATAATTTAGTCATCAACAACCTAGCAAGTGGCTGGTACACTTGTTATGTTTATTGCGATAGTACGGATCCTAATACTGCCTCCACAGTAGGCTGGTATTGGGTAGAACCTGTACGTAGAGGACGAGCTAAACTAGGGGAGTCAAATCTACAAATACATCCCAATCCTTTTAGCGACATCAGCACCATCACCTACCAACTTCCTAGCGGCGGCAAAACAAAAATTCAACTCTTTTCTATAGATGGACAGCTGATAAAAACCTTGTTTGATGGAGCAGTAGAAGCCAATCAACCCAACCAAATTTCCTTAAAAGGGGAGGGGCTGAGTAATGGTTTGTATTTGGTGAAAATGCAAACGAGTACAGGCGAAGTTTATACGCAAAAACTCGTATTAGCAAGAGAAGAACCAAAGCCTAAACCATAACACCAAATTTCCTCGCTCAATAGCGGCGGGTTTCGATACCTGTTACTATTGAGCTAACTAATTTTTAATCCTAAAACGTTTTATTATGAAAACCTTAGAAACCAACTTACGCTTTATTATTGCTACGCTATTTTTCCTTTTTTCCCAACAAAATTTTGGGCAAACTACTTTTGGTCAGCAGCAGGTAATTACGCCATTAGCAGCAGTAGCAACAGATGTTTTTGCCGCCGATCTGGATGGTGATGGTGATTTAGATTTGCTTTCTGCATCTAGTGAGGATGATAAGATAGCTTGGTATGTGAATGATGGCTTAGGTAATTTCGGTGAGCAACAAATTATTACCACTAATGCAGCAGGAGCAGAATCTGTATATGCAGTAGATATAGATAATGATGGAGATATAGATGTGTTATCAGCATCAAGTGAAGATAATAAAATAGCCTGGTATGCCAATGATGGTTTAGGCAATTTTGGTGCGCCACAAATTATTACAACAGCAGCAAATGGTGCAAGTTCTGTATATGCCATTGATCTGGATAATGATGGGGATATAGATGTGCTATCAGCATCTTATAGTGATGATAAAATAGCCTGGTATGTCAATGATGGTTTGGGAGGTTTCGGTGCGCCACAAATTATTAC
>JAHDBT010000214.1:0-2317 GCA_020630215.1 Bacteroidota bacterium | reverse complement strand
CTGTATATGCCATTGATATGGATAATGATGGGGATATAGATGTACTATCAGCATCTTCTTGGGATGATGAAATAGCCTGGTATGCCAATGATGGTTTGGGAGGTTTTGGTGCGCCACAAATTATTACCACAGCAGCAAATGGTGCAAGTTCTGTATATGCCATTGATATGGATAATGATGGGGATATAGATGTACTATCAGCATCAGGAAAGGATAATAAAATAGCATGGTATGTTAATGATGGCTTGGGAAGTTTTGGTTCACAACAAATCATTACAACTAATGTAGATTATATAAGGTCAGTATATGCCATTGATATAGATGCTGATGGCGATATAGATGTATTGTCAGCATCTGAATATGATGATAAAATAGCCTGGTATGCCAATGATGGTTTAGGCAATTTTGGTGTGCAACAAACTATTGCAACAAATGCAAATGGTGCAATTTCTGTATATGCCATTGATATGGATAGTGATGGCGATATAGATGTATTATCAGCATCAGGAAATGATGATAAAATAGCCTGGTATGCCAATGATGGCTTGGGAGGTTTTGGTTCACAACAAATCATTACAACAAATGCAAATGGTGCAAGGGCAGTCTATGCAGTTGATATGGATAATGATGGCGATATAGATGTATTATCAGCATCAGTAGATGATGATAAAATAGCATGGTATGCCAATGATGGCATCGGGGGGTTTGGTTCACAACAAATCATTACAACAGCAGCAGATGGTGCAAGGTCAGTCTTTGCCATTGATCTGGATAATGATGGAGATATAGATGTGTTATCAGCCTCTTTTAATGATGATAAAATAGCCTGGTATGCCAATGATGGCTTGGGAGGTTTTGGTGCGCAACAAATTATTACAACAGCAACAAATGGTGCAATTTCTGTATATGCCATTGATATGGATGCTGATGGCGATATAGATGTATTATCAGCATCAGGAGGTGATGATAAAATAGCTTGGTATGCCAATGATGGCTTGGGAGGTTTTGGTGCGCCACAAATTATTACAACAGCAGCAAATGGTGCAAGGGCAGTCTATGCCATTGATCTGGATAATGATGGCGATATAGATGTGTTATCAGCATCTGAGTATGATAATAAAATAGCATGGTATATCAATGATGGTTTGGGAAATTTTGGCGAACAACAAATTATTACAACAAATGCAGTTTATGCAAGGTCAGTTTATGCAATTGATCTGGATAATGATGGCGATATAGATGTATTATCAGCCTCTCTCAATGATGATAAAATAGCATGGTACGAAAACCTCCTAGCCTTCAATGTACAAGTGTATGAAAACAATTCTCCTTGTATCGGTTTTGATAATGGTTCACTTCAAGTGCAGTTAAATGGCTTAACCTACCCTCCCTACTCCTATGAGTGGAGCAATGCAGATGGTACAACAGGTACAGACATTAGCGAAACCGAAAACTTTATTATTACTGATTTAGCAGCAGGAATATACAATATAACAGTTAGTAATGCCGAATTAGACACAACTATTGTAAGCGAAATAACCCTTACCGCCATCCCCGGCGACTTCTTCGAAATAATAGACATTACCACCACCAACAGCACTAACGAACTGCCAAACGGCACTATTAACATTACCGTAGATGGTGGCACACCCGACTATACTTTTACTTGGTCAGGCCCAGATAGCGGCAGCCAAACTACTAGTAATCCCCTAGATAGCATCACCTCTCTTTATGCTGGCGATTACAATATTACTGTTACCGACGGGGAAGGAAAAGTAAACACCAGTACCATCACCATCCTAAACGAAACCAACCCCGAAGAAACCTGCAAAACACCTATGGATGTAGTCATTCTAAACGATGTGTCTGGCTCTGTTGATGCCATTGAATACGAAGAATCAAAAGCCTTTTATATAGATTTTATCAACGCCATTAATATAGGTTTTGAAGAAGACGAATCAAGAGTGAGTATAATAGAATGGTCGGACACAGAAGACCAAGAAATTCGCATTCCAATAACTGGCGACCTAGCAGCCCTACAAGATTATACGGGTTATACTCGCAATTTTGAAGGCGGCACGAACCCACAATCCGCCCTAACTTTTGGGCATGATTACCTAGCAGCAGCAGCGAACCCTAATGCTACTAAAGTGTTAATCTTATCAACAGATGCTAGTAGCGACCAAGTAAGTGGTTCTTTAATTGCCCTAGCAGAAGAATACAAAGCAGCAGGTTATATTATTGTGAGCATAGCTTTTGATGATGCTTTTTCGGATGCTTATACACGCAATATTTTACGCCAAGTAGCCTCCATTGA
>JAHDBT010000213.1:7043-11305 GCA_020630215.1 Bacteroidota bacterium | reverse complement strand
GGGAAGGCGAAGGAATGGAAGAGACGGTGTTACAGACTTACTATTTTTTAAAAAAATAGTAAGTCTTCACTTTGAAAAACAGTAATTTTCTTATTATTAGCTTTGTACCTACTGGTATTGTAACTACCATAATAAACCCTTATCTTTGGAAAGCTTTTTGTACTATTTATCATTCCAATAACAAGGTATTTAATCCTTAGCAAGTGGGGTTATTTGTTATCGGCAATTAGATATTATTTTAAAACCTTTTTTCATTATTCATGAACAATCGAACATTTTATTCCACTAACATAGGGTATCACCTACTGCTAGGTTTATTGCTTGGTATATGGGTTTATTTTTTTCTTGTTTTAATAGGCCCTTTTGATGCTGCTCCTGTAAAACTAAAAAATAGGGCGACTATGATGTTCGTCTATGCATTGTTTTTTACTCTCTCCTACTTTGCCATTATTCCACTTCAAGAAAAATGGCACAAAAAACGAAACAACTGGACACTTCCTACCGAACTTATTATAGTAGTTATGGTATTTCTAATTTGTTTTTTACCTTCCTATTTTTATTACAAATCGGCTTGGGTTGTTGGCGAGTATTCTTTTATGGATTTTACCTTGCAGATATTTTTACCTTTCAGTTTAATATTTATGCCCATCATTCTAGCAGGAAGGTGGAGTATTTTTAAATATATTAATAGCAAAAAAAAGGAAAAAGAACAAGCAGCAAAACTAGTAACAAAAATCACGGAAAAGCAACACAAAATAACAAAGGAGGAACAAAAAATAACCCTTACTGGCGAAAATAGTTTAGATGTTTTACAAGTGTTTTTTTCGGATTTAATTTGTGTTAAAAGTGCCAATAATTATGTAGAAGTTTACTACCAAACAAAGGAACAACTCCATAAAAAACTATTGCGAACAAGCACTAAAAAAGTGCTAAACGAAATTCCAACTCTTACCCAAGTACACCGTTCTTACCTTATTAATACCATGCATTTTATAGCATGGAAAAACAAAAAAAGCATTTCCTTAACGCACTTAAACGTTCCTGTATCTGACAAATATCGAGCTGCGCTTCAGCAATTATTAAAAATTCATCCCTAATAAGGCATTACTCACCCCTTTTAAGCTTTTTTAGCATTAATAATTGCTCAAATGCTATAATATTGAGTTTTTATAAACTTAAAAATTATAGCCTTATGAAAACTATTTTATTATTGTTAGGCATGTTTTCCTTTTCGATATGCTGCTATGGACAACAGGAAACGGTAACATTCCCAGCACTTAAAAAGGAATTATTAACGAGGTATAAAGCCGACCAAAAAGCTCGTACAAAATGGGTGCGATTGCTAAAAAAGGGAAAAACAAGTACCAAAAGATACAAAAAAGCCACTACAAAACTCAAAGAAATAGACCTACAAAACAGGCTTCGATTGGCAGCAATTATTGAACAACACGGCTGGCCAACTTACACTATGGTAGGCGAAAAAGGAAGTAAGGCTGCTTGGTTACTTGCCCAACATGCAGATCGAAATCCAGTGTTTCAAGAAGAATGCCTTGTGTTACTTAAAGCAGCTGTAGATAAGGGACAAGCCAATGCTAAATACTATGCTTACCTGTATGATAGGGTGCAATTAGCCAAAGGAGAAAAGCAGTTATACGCTACGCAAAGTGCAACGAATAGCTATACCAAACAACGATTTTTTCAAGCCATTGCCGAGGAAGAAAATGTGCAGCAAAGAAGGGAAGCAATGGGTTTTGACCGACACGTGAGCGAGTATGCAAAATCGCTCGACTTTGAATACACGGTTCCTACACCAGCAGAAGCCAAAGAAAGAGCTGCCGATTTTGTTAGTGCCTACGAAACAAATATTGCAAAAGCAAAAGCAGCTTTGCAAAAGGAAGATTATAAAACGGCTGCCGATTTTTATATTCAAGCAAGTTATTCCGATGGTTCTATAAAAACAACAGATTTAGTGGCTACGGCTCGGGCTATTTCGCTAGGTCAACATAAAGATGCTGGTTGGGGCTACTATTTTTTAATGAAAGCTGCTGTTAGAGGATGGGAAAAAATAGCCGATTTTGATTCGGATAAAGACTTTACTTACATCAAAAATAAAAGTCCCGAAAGCTGGAAGGATTTGATGAATGTAGTGGATTATTTATTGGCAAAAAAAAACAAAGCTCCCCTCCTCTCACATTGATTTTTGAAGATAGATTTTTGCAGTTTCTCAAAATATAATTTTGTTGGGGCGATAAAGGCCTCTCCTCTATCCGTGTTACCTTTGTCCAAATTCTGCCAAGTGCTAGTAAGCTAAATGCTGCTATGCCTAGCAAATAGGATACGAAAAGGAAGAACGGGTAAAGGTAATAAGGGAGGTTATTGAACGAAGCCGAAATATTAGCCCAAAACTTTAAATTAAATTCAACCAAGTTTTGCAAAAAAACACAAGATTTAATTTCTTATTTAACCCTTGTTTTTTTCTGTTTTTCTGTATTCTTTTTATCTAAGAGGTAGTCTATGTTATTAGGATTTTTAACATCTGATTTTTGATCATTGCTGGTTCGTTTTTTCTTTTTACTCATTATTTAAGATTTTTATTTGTTTGTTAATTAGTTACTATTCAGCATTCGCTAAATAAGTAGTAGAGGGTAGTGCGTACGCTTCGCTTTTGGTAGAAAGACGGCTTCGATTTCGCTATTTGCTCGGTAGTTTTTTAGTCTTTGTTAATCCATTAATACAAAATGAGCGTAGCGAGTAGTCTTTCTACATTATACTAAAGTACCTTATACTCGTTGCGGAATAGTAACGTTAATTATTTTATTTATTGCTTCAGATCTATTAACTATAGACCACATTGGGTTTTGTATACTAGACCACATTGAGTTTTGTGCATTTCCCATAAGTTATTTTTTGTTTTATTTATTGGAGGTGTTTATCTTTTTGCTACAAGCCTTAGGTAATGCCCCCATTGATAGCTGTGTCATATCATTACCTCTGCAAAGTAGCGTTTCGAGGTTAGGTAGACTTGGGACATATAAATAGTCAATATCATTAAAACTACAACTTATCCTTTCCAAGCTATCCAGATTAGGAGGTATGGTCAGGCTTGTCAAATTATTTGCACCACAAGTCAGATATGTTAAATTTGTCAAACCGTCTATTTCCAAACTAGTCAGATCATTAAACTGGCACCAAAGCGTAATTAGGCCAGATAAACTCGATATATCTATACTGGTAAGATTATTACTATCGAAATCAAGATACCATAGATTAATAAGACCATCAATATTCAAACTATTCAATTCATTATGCGAGCAAAGCAACATTTCGAGATTCGTCAAGCTTTGTAAATCAAGTGTTGTTAACTGATTGTTTTTACAACGCAATTCCTTCAAATTTACAAAGAATTCAATTCCGTTTAAATTACTGATTTCTTGGTCTTCTAGATTTAAACCAAACACAAGCTGGGCTTCACTGACCTCTATTTCTCCATCATTATTCAAATCAACATTACTCTCGAAGGAAGCAAAGTCATCCAAATCAGCGCAGTTAGTATTCACTAATACATTTTTAAAATTAGCGTCAGGGATGTCTATAATCTGGGCATTAATTGCAATAGACCAGGTAAGAAATACTAAAAGAAGAAAATTTTTCATGATTGAGGTTTTGCTTTTGGGGTAATAGGTGCTAGGGCAAGGGAATTGTGGTTGTTAATGATTTTTTTGTTGCTTAAAGATTACGCTAAAAAAAGTTGCTATCCCGCAGGGGATTATGATTTTTTAGCGAGTGTTGGTGATAGTTTTTAATCATTTTAATAACGTTATATTTCCGTGTTTTTGTTCATAGCCGTTATCATATTTATATTTTAACAAATAAACATAAACTCCAACTGGGCACATCCTTTCTTGGTAAGTTCCATCCCATGAATCATTATAATCATTAGTCTCAAATATCTTTTCCCCCCATCTATTAAAAATCATGAAGCTATATTCCTCAAAATCACATGCGGATATTGGTGAAAATTGATCATTAATGTTATCAAAATTTGGGGTAAAAGCATTGGGGACGTGTAATACGCAATTGCAATCTTCTAAATCAATGTTTATGATGTCAGAATCTATTCCACAACTATTAGTTAATTCTACCCAAAAGGTTCCTTGTTGAGTAACATTGAAAGTTGGATTTGTAGAATTGTCCTGCCATAGGTATGTAGCATTTGAAGTTGTTGCATCAAGCGTTAATATTTCGCCTTCGCAGAGGGTTGT
>JAHDBT010000213.1:1978-6943 GCA_020630215.1 Bacteroidota bacterium | reverse complement strand
TAGCATTTGAAGTTGTTGCATCAAGCGTTAATATTTCGCCTTCGCAGAGGGTTGTGTCACTGCCTAAGGAAATAGATGGTGATGAATCATAATTTACGTTTATAGTATCGGATGTTGTTCCACAATTATTAGCAAGAAGCACCCAAAAGGTTCCTTGTTGAGTAACATTGAAAGTTGGATTTGTAGAATTGTCCTGCCATAGGTATGTAGCATTTGAAGTTGTTGCATCAAGCGTTAATATTTCGCCTTCGCAGAGGGTTGTATCGTTTCCTAGGTCAATTGATGTCAGCAAAGAATCAACTGTCACCATAATGGTAGCTGTATCAGAACTACTATAGGCTAAATAGGTAGTAGTAGTAGTAGGAGATACAGTTAATGTTGAGTTTGTAGATATTATTGTATTAGGAAGAGCGTCTACCGCCCATCCTAAAAATGAATTCGAAAAAGTACTAATGGTAATTGTATCATTTTGACAAATAGATGTATCACTAGAAACTATCATTTTAACTAAAACATCATCGATATAATACCTTGCCGATTTGTTATTCCATTCTGTCCCACTTCCAACTGTTAAAGTATCCGTAAGACTTTCGTTGAAAAAATTTCCAATAACTAAATACTCATATGGTGCATTTGCAATGAACTGCCCACTAATTAACACCCAATCTGATGTATTAGATATTATACTTGTTTCGTTAATGTGAGGAGTGAAATTTAAAACCTCTAATGTTCCATAATCAGACACAAAGGATTGAGAAAAATACATGCCAATATTATTGCTTGCTACATTTGCACTGTCAGCCAAGGAAACATAAAATTCAGCATAATATGTTTGCCCTACAACAAGAGGTTCTAACAACTGCACCTCTAAGTATTCGCGATAGTTTGAATTAGAAGTATTTCCTCCATTGTTATATGTAAGAATCGCTGACATAACATCACCTGAATGAGGTGCTTGAATACCAACAGCATTAACATGCGTTGAGAAGCAATTAGCATAACAGGAAAGACCTACCTGGGTACTAAAAATATCGCTACTACCATTTGTCGGCATTATCCATTCTTGAATAGAGTTATTAAAACCAGTTGTGTTGGTAATCCACGAACAAGGTAAAGAACCAAAGTTCTCAAAGCTAGGATTAGGCACCAAGTTCTGCCCATATGATTGAAAACCATAAAGCAGCATTATTATAATAGTTATATTTTTCATTTTCATTATTATCACCAACACAAAAGAATATCAACGCCCCTTCCCACAAAAAAAGCACCTACCAAATCCTAGTAGGCATTGATATTTCAGTTGAACGAAACAAGCAATTTTAAAGTATAGGGTAATAGCAACACAATTGCCTTCCGTAATATTTAGATGCTAATATACAAAATAAAAAATTACTATTCAACCTTTTAGCAAAAACATTCGTAATTGGTTTTAGCTTGATAAGCTTTATAAAAGGAACTACCTTTTAGCCCATTTTCCTTCTGTTTAGACATCAGTTTACCATTAGCAGCCCTTATAAACTCCCACCACTTTCCACCAAACTTTATTTCTTTTCCCCCAAAATTTCCCTTATTTTGCACCCCATATATAAAGTAGTCTATCAAATATTTCACTCCTAATTAAACACAACCACAAATGTCCATACTAAACACTCCATTTACTTTACCAAACGGCAGCATACTCCCCAACCGCCTAGCAAAATCTGCTATGAGCGAAAATTTGGGCGATAAGTACCATGCCCCTACGCCTACCCTCATTAATGCCTATTACGAATGGGTAAAAGGAGGGGCAGGTTTATTAATTACGGGCAATGTAATGGTAGATAAAATGGCATTGGGTGAACCACAAAATGTAGTAGTAGAAGACCGTAAACATTTTGATTTGCTACAACAATGGGCCAAAACCACACAAGGAAGCGATACGCATTTATGGGCGCAAATTAATCATCCAGGACGGCAGGCTATTGGCGCAATTAATAAAGAGGTGTTTGCCCCCTCCGCTGTTCCTTTAAAGCTAAAAGGTGCTTCGGCGATGTTTAAAACGCCGAAACCTTTAAGCGAAACGCAAATTTTGGATATTATTGACCGCTTTGGTAATACGGCTAAAATACTGCAAGATGCTGGTTTTACAGGCGTACAAATTCACTCGGCACATGGATATTTATCGAGTCAATTTTTATCGCCTATTACTAATAAACGCACCGATAAATGGGGCGGCAGCCTAGAAAATCGTGCTAGGTTTGTGCTAGAGGTTTACCGAAATATCCGCAAAAAAGTAGGCGCAGCTTTTCCTATTGGCATTAAAATTAATTCTGCCGATTTTCAACGTGGCGGATTTACCGAAGCCGAATCAATGGAAGTACTACAACTCCTATCTGCCGAAGGAATTGACCTGATAGAAATTTCTGGCGGTTCGTATGAACGCCCTGCCATGATGGGGAGTGCTAAAAAACAAAGCACCCTTGAACGAGAAGCTTATTTTATGGAATACATCGAAAAAGCTCGGAAAATTACTAGCAAACCGCTGATGCTTACAGGTGGATTTAGAACGGTTTCGGTTATGGAAAATGCCATTCAAAGCAACCAATTAGATATAATTGGTTTGGCGCGTCCGTTTGCCGTTTTACCCAATCTCGCCAACCATATTTTTACTGGAAAACTAAGCAGTTTACCAAGCCCCAATCCTAAAATAGGCATTAAAATGCTAGACGAAGTAGGCTCGATGGAAATACTTTGGTACGAGCTACAAATTAAACGCATTGGCGAAGGTAAAAAGCCCGATTTTAAAATGAGTGCTTATAAAGCATTGGGTCATACCTTGAAATTATCTTTAAGGAAGGCGTTTAGAAAGAATTAAATAAAAACTACATAACCATCAAATTAAACTATGAAAACCACCAATAATTATTTAAACATTTTCCTAATTACCTGCTGCCTTGTTTTGCTAATGATGGGTTGCGGAGATACTAATAAAAACAGCAATTCGGATACAGACACCGCTACGTCGAAACCTAAAACAACAAGTACTACTGTTGAACCGCCAGCAAAAAATGCAACCGTAAATGGTACTCGCAAAACGGCTATTTTTAAAGATGCAAAAACTTATTCGGGGGCGAGCTACTATTTTTTTACCGATAGTTTAGGCAAAACGATTAATATACGAGTAAGCAGTTTTGAAAGTGATGATAGGCTGCAAATGCCCGCCAATTTGTTGCTTCCTAAAACAAAGGACGATATCCCAGCAAAAGTTAATCCTGCTATGGTTGGTAAATCGTTTACCCTAACTTACAACGACCGAGGAAAAGTAGTTGCTGTAGTGGAAAATTAATAATCCATTGCCCAAAGCCATTTTTCCGAGCTGTATAAATAGCCAATTTCGCCACCTCTTACAAGGCTAAATAAATCCTCGCCAACAAAATGGATATTGCCAAATTGTGGGTCAATTATTACATTGCCATCTATATCGGCTATGCCTGTTAATTCTAAAATGCTTACTTGGGCAAAGCCATTTTTAAAGGGGCTAATTCTATCAAATTGTGGGGCAATTACCTCGTAGCCCATTTCGTTAATAAAACCCCATTTTTTTTGTTGGCGTATGCCAGCAAATCCTTCTGCAAAGGGGAGAGCTTTGTTGTATCGTTGCCCAAAAATGTTGTTATTGTTGGCATCAATAAACCAATAACCTTTGCCGTATTTAGCTACTAAACCTTTATTATTGGCTTCTTCAAAATAAATAAATTTGTGGTATTGTGGCTCAATAATATAATTGCCTATTTTGTTAATTAAGCCATACTTTCTGTAGGCACTTGCGGCAACTGCTTTACTGCCACTGTAAGGGCTGCATTTAAAGTAAGTTTGTTCAGAAATAGCTGCGCCATTTGTGTCGATGTATTGCCATTTGCCATCTAATTTTACTTGGGCAATACCATTTTTAAAAGCCGTTACTCGGTGAAACTTTTCGGGAATCGCCCAATTGCCTAGACTGTCTATAAATCCTATTTTGTCTGCGGTGTGTACGGCGGCCATGCCCTCGTTAAAATCGGCTATTTTTTGGTATTTTAGGGGCAGTATTTTCTTTTGGGTGCTAGTAGAAATAAGCCCAAATTTAGAAGGTTTTTTAGCAACAACTAGCAGTTCGTATTGTGGGTAGTATTTAATTTTTCGGTATTCGGGTTCGATGACCCATTCGCCATTTAGGTTAATAATTCCAGAATTGCTATTGACCCGTGCTACACAAAAACCAGCTTCAAAATCGCTTACTTTATGAAACTGTGCGGCAATAACAATTTCGCCTTTGGTATTAATAAAACCATATTTTCCTCGTTCAAAAAACCAAGCCAATCCTTCTTTAAAATCACCAACTTTGGTGTATTTAAAGGGCATTATTTCGGTACCACTTTTATTAATAAATCCCCAATAACGGCCTTTTTTTACGGCGGCAAAACCTTCCTTAAAATCTCTAGTTTGGGAGTAAATAAAATCGCCAATAAACTGCCCATTTTCATCGGCAAAAGTCCATTTGTTTTTTTGTTTTACGGCAATTCTATTTTCTACACAATTACGAGTTTCGGCATAAATAGGTTCGAGTACAAAGCCGCCTTGCTGATTAATAATGCCGTGTTTAGTACTTGGTTTTATGAGGGTAAATAATTTTTGTTCGCTATTAGGCAGGTAGCCTATACGCTTGTATTGAAAAGGAATAATGGTATTTCCTAGTGGGTCAATTACGCCCCATTTTCCTTCTTTTTGGGCAATGCTTCTTCCGTTTTTAAATGGACTTAAAAAGTCGTATACAAAGGGGACTATAATACGTCCTGTTGTGTCTATAATTCCCCATTTTCCGCCTACAATAAAATTACAACTTTTCTTGTGTTCTTCATCATAAGGTATGTCGCGAAACCAAGTGTTTTTAATACCCAAACGTAAAACAGCATTTAGCGTATCTGCTTGTTCATTGTATTTCCATTG
>JAHDBT010000213.1:0-1878 GCA_020630215.1 Bacteroidota bacterium | reverse complement strand
TAAATACGGGCTTAATAATATCTCGCAAAGTTGTTAATTGTCGCAATCCCCATCTTGATTTTTTTCCGTCAAAATACCATTCAAATTTATCCAATAAATATTCATTCTCTTCTCCTACAGTAATTATTGTTTCCGCTGCCAAGTCTTCATTGGTTCGACCTTTCATTTTAAAACTGCGTACTTTTTTAAATGTTTTTTGGGCTTGTTCTTTTCCATTTTCATCAAAACTTATCAACTTAACTGCTTTGCCTGTGTATAATTTTGCAGATAAATCTTCTAGTACAATACGGTCGTAAATTGGTGTTACAACTTCCTCTCCGTATTGATTAATTAATCCTAATTTACCAGTTACTCCTTTTACTTTACAGAGGTTTCCTTTGCAATTATAAATAATTTTATAGGATGGTGTTACTAACACTTTACCTGTTGCATCTGTAAATCCGTATAAACTATTTTTTTTAATTAGAAACGTATTGTTTTTATTTAATCGGATATCGTCATACGCTGCTGGAATAATTATTTTTTTACTCGTACTGTTAATAATTCCAAGGCGTTCATTTTGGCTAAAAATAAAATAATTTCCACTTAACCGATAAACATTATCGTAATTTCCTTCAAAAATAATTTCCTTTTTTACAAAAGAAAAAAAAGCGGTGCGCTTATCATTCTTCACTTTTAAAATATGTTCGTTTACTTTTTCATAGTATGTCCATTCTTTTTTTAGAAATGCTGTTCCATTTTTATCTACTAAGCCCCAAAAGCCCAGCGTGTCTTGGTATAAAATGTAATTTTCGAGTGTTTTAACATTCTGATAATCAGGAGTTAATACTTCTTTGCCGTTTATGTTAAACACTCCTTTTAGGGTGTCTTGAAAAGTTAAGATAAAAGGATTCGCACTTTCTGTATCCATTATTTGCACTTCCGAAAACTGTGTAGGCACTAGTATTTTGCCACTAGGATCGGCAATGCCACACAAGGTATCTTTTTGAATGTAGAGGTATTTTTTGTTTAAAAATTTTAGAATATAAATGGTATCGTAAATGCCTGCTAATAATTGTTTTTCTTGCTGATTAATTAATCCATATTTATCGTTTTTTTCTTCGTAATAGCTGAATAAATTAGCATCTAATATTTTTAATTGCTGGTAATTAGTAGGAATAATTTCTTTGCCTTGATTATTTAATAATCCTTCTTTGTTTTTTTTATGTACTACAATATGTCCTTTACTTCCATAACCTTTTACCCCATCATAAATAGGTGCTACAATGGTTTTTCCTGCTCGGTTAATAAATCCCCATTTGCCCTTTTTTTTAATGGGTAGTATTTCTTTTTTTTCACTTGTGGCAGTTAAGTTTTGAGCAATTAAATTATTGGATGTAGTAATGACAAGGGATAAGCATAAAAAAAATAAGGGTAATAGTTTTTGCATAGTTATAGTTATGTTGGTTTATACACAATGTTGGTTATTGCTAGGACGGTTTAGTTATTTGGTACGTAGGTAGGGAGGTGAAATGTATTGTTGTGATGTAGAGAAAATTTCCGAATTTACTCTACGGTTGCTAATAAAAATAAATGTAAATGGAAGGAATAGATCGTACTTTCTGCACGCTGTTAATTTCATATTTATGGATCTATGAACAGTTTTTATTTGCGTTACAAAAAAATAAAATAGACCAATCTATTCCTTCCATCAGTAGAGAAAATTTAAAATCTCTAGTTCTAAGATATTTGGGGGGCAAATTTCAATTATGGAAGCCACAGGCTTCAAAAACATAACGCTCCAGTCTGGAGACTGGACCGGGCGTTCTTTTTTTTTACAAAAAAAGGGACGCAGGGTCAAGCGTGCCGCTTGAGCCAAACGGTACTCAAGCCTGTGGC
>JAHDBT010000212.1 GCA_020630215.1 Bacteroidota bacterium | reverse complement strand
TTTTAAAGGCAAAATACACATTTTTTAATTAAACGGCAAAAATTGTCAAAGAACCACACATTTTATGTATTTTTGAGATGATTTAAAAATAAACAGTATCAGCAATGGCATGTTCCATTTTTCTAGAATTTTAGTTAATACTTTAAAGCAGCGTAGCGTAGCCGTCTAAATACCATGTACTATATACGCTCTACTAAAAAAGTGCAAACTACTAATTGAAACATGCCTCCGCAACTTTAGTTTACTGCTTTCACTTATTTTAAAAATAGTCCTTTCTCATAACAAAACATCCCAAATTATCATGAACAAGAAAATACTTATTTATTACCTTAGTATTTTAGCAGCTATTGTTTTAGTCCCCATTAATAGTACTGCACAAGTTGCCGCCGAATTAGGCGTAGCTTTAGAAGGTGCGTACAATATCAATGCAGGATTGATGAATGTCACCTTATCGCAAAATGGACTGCTCCCTACTGCACAACCTTTTAATACCGAACCGTGGGACTATGCTGGAACCGAAGCTTTTGGCGGCCCAAATCCACCTCCGGGACTGGTAGATTGGGTATTAGTTGAGTTGCGTGATGCGAACGACCCAAGCGTAACCGTTACACAAAAAGCAGGTTACATAGTAGATGCAGGGTTTATTATTGATTTACCAGAACCAGGCTCGCAACCTGGAATTATGAATTTTAATGTGGCGGCTGGCGATTATTACATTATCATTCGTTCTCGTAATCACCTCGCCATCATGAGCGCAAACCCTGTAACTTTACCAACAACAAACCTCTACGATTTTAGAGACCCTGCCAATGTAATGGGCGGCGCAGCACAAATGGTTGATGTAGACAATGGCACTTATGCCATGTATGCGGGCGATGTAAACAGCGATGGCGTAATTACTGTTGCCGATTTTAATGCATGGGTTGTACAATCATCGGCCATTAATACTTATATAGATGGCGATTTAAATGCAGATGGCAATGTAACCGTTGCCGATTTTAATTTATACGTGCCTAACGCTAGTAGAATAGGCGTGCCTCCTGTACGTTACCAATCTTGCCCAAGCTACGATTGCCTTGGCGTTTGTGGCGGCACAGCTACTACCGATGTTTGTGGCGTATGTAATGGACCTGGACAATTAACTTGGTACGAAGATGCCGATTTTGATGGACTAGGAAATGCAAGCGTAAGTACACAAGCTTGTACACAACCTACTGGCTATGTAGCTAACAGTTTAGATGCCGACGATACTCCTTGTGCCAGCTACGACTGCCTAGGCGTATGCGACGGAACAGCCGTTGCCGATGTATGTGGCGTATGTAACGGACCTGGGCAACTAACTTGGTACGAAGATGCCGACAGCGATGGCTTAGGAAATGCAAGTGTAAGTACACAAGCCTGCACACAACCTACTGGTTATGTTGCCAACAATACCGATACCGACGATACCGTTTCTGCTGCTTGCGAAACCGCCGACGGTTTGCACTTAGCCTTTGCCGAATTTGATCCTGGCAGTTATAATATCTATATTAGCGGCAGTAATGTGGTACTAGAAACGGATGGCTTGCCTAATCATGAATCTCCTTATTGGTCAACCACACATCCTTTGTATATAGCACCAACAGTTACTTCTACCGCACAAATGGCACCAGGTGATATCGACGATTTTAATGGTTCTTACACTTTATCAGTTCCTGTTGCTCCTGCTTTAGCGGCAAGCCCAAGCAGCACAGGTTTAGGAGCTATTGGTTTGGCGGTAAGTGGTTCGGTAATTTACAATGATGAAGAAGGTCCGGGAGTTCCTTTAGATAGTGCCGCTGGTTCTTTAGATTTTAATGGCGCACATACCGGCCCACAAAGCTACCATTATCACCTCGAACCAACTGCTTGGTCGGAAGACGACGATGCTTTAATTGGCATTATGTCGGATGGATTTTTCTTGTACGGACGTAAATGTAATTCTACAGGAACTTACCCTACCGATTTAGATGCATCTGGTGGACATACTAGCTCTACCCAACATACTTGCGGACAATCAGAATATCATTACCATATCCAAAATGAATTGTACATTGGCTTATACTACATCTTATTCCCTGGCGATTACCAAGGAACACCTAACAATATTAATTAACCCAAGTTGCGTAGGTAGTCCCCCACATTTTATAATTAATGTTAAACTGTTAAATCGCTAAATTGTTTTTACATGCTAACGCCGAGATATTACAAAGTTTCAATAGAAATACATTATGAAAGCTTTTTTTTGTTGGGGACTACAATATCAACATGGGTGAAGAATTTGGTTATTCCAATCCTGTTTTTAGGCTTGTCTTTTACAGGCTGTCAAGAAAGCAGTGAACTGAATGGAAATGTAGGAGCTACTTTAAATGCTCCTAGTCCATTAAGCACTAAAACGAAGGCCAAGAATAATATTACAGTTGATAAAAAACAGACTACATTGATACCTAAAGAAGGACTTGTTTATTATAACAACAAGCCCTTCACGGGTACAGCCTTATCGGAGTATGAAAAAAATGTACCTGCCGAAACCATAGATTATCTGGAAGGAAAAAAAGAAGGCTATTTTAGAAAATGGTTTCCTAACAAAGTACTTAGCTTTGAAGCAGCCTACATGAATGGACAGCTACATGGCACTTCTAAAACTTGGTTTAAAAATGGCAACTTACGTTCCGAGTCTAATTATGTAGCTGGCATAGCGCAAGGCCTACAAAAACAATGGTATAAAAGTGGTGCTAAATTTAAGGAGTTAAATTTAGTAGATGGTCGAGAAGAAGGCATGCAACGTGCTTGGCGAGAAAATGGTAAAATTTACAATAATTACGAAGCCAAAAATGGACGTATTTTTGGCTTAAAACGTTCAAGCTTGTGTTATGAATTGGAAGACGAAGTGGTACAATACAAAGATAAATAGCATTGTTTTTTTAATGCTAATAGGATTGTTTCCAGGCGTATTTTATGGATGTGCAGATGCCGAAAAACAAACTAATAAACCTACCAAAAACAGTAGAGTTGCAGCCCTCCCCTATTATAAAGATGCTGCCTTTACCCCACATTGGCTGGAAGCAGGAAGTGACAAAGCTAATAATTTTCACCAAATCCCCCCCTTTAAATTATGGGACCAAGAAGGAAAAGAAATAACAGAACAAACATTTAAAGACAAAATCTACGTGACCGATTTTTTCTTTACCAGTTGCCCTGGCATTTGTCCGCAAATGACCAACAACATGGCCATTATCCAAAATGCTTTTTTAGACGATGAAAAAGTGTTGCTCCTCTCTCATTCTGTAACTCCCGAAGCCGATTCTATATCCGTACTAAAAGCCTATGCCGATAATAAAGGCGTACTTAGTAAAAAATGGCATTTGGTAACGGGTGCTAGAGAAGTGATTTATAACCTAGGACGAAATGCTTACTTTGTAGAAGAAAACCTAGGCTTACAAAAAGCCCCCGACGATTTTTTACACACCGAAAACTTTGTGCTAATTGATAGCCAACGGCATATTCGAGGCATTTACAATGGTCTCAATAAAAATGCCATTGAACAATTAATTGCAGATATTAAAACGCTAAAAAAAGAAATTTAAGACCATCTGACCTGCTTTATCAAAGCATTTTAAAAACGCTTAAGAACGCAAAAGAAATAAGTGTCCGTCCCTTAACCACCTGTTCCAGCCTCCCGGCTGGAGCATAACGGGTTTCAAGCCTCCTGGCTTGCGTCCAAACTTTTAGCGTTTAGATAAACAGGTCAAATAAAGCAAAGCAAAAGCCTAGTGACTCAAAACCTAAGTTCTTGATAACCCAAGTTTTGTCTTTTTTTCCTGCTACTGCGTTATTACTCGGTCACGTAGCTACGGCTATGCTTCCTCGCAATGCCTTGTAGCAGAAAAAAAATACGGCAACTTAATTATCAGAAACTTAGGTTCTGAGCCACTAGTGCCGAGCAAAAAAAAAAGCCTCCCCCAATTAAGGAGAAGGCCTTCGAAAGCTTTTTATTTGCTTATTGCAAAATAAGCATTGCAAAACTAATTGATTAAAGCATCGGTGCAATTACTAATGCAACCACACTCATCAACTTTAATAAGATGTTAAGCGAAGGTCCAGAAGTATCTTTAAATGGGTCACCAACGGTATCACCTACAACTGCCGCTTTGTGTGCTTCAGAACCTTTGTAGTGTTTCTCGCCTTGAATGGTAACCCCTTCTTCAAACATTTTCTTAGCATTATCCCATGCACCACCAGCGTTACTTTGGAAGATAGCCATTAGTACACCACAAACGGTAACACCAGCTAATAAACCACCAAGCATTTCTGCGCCACCAGCAAAACCGATGATTACAGGAGCTAGTACAGCGATTAAGCCAGGTAAAATCATTTCACGGATACTAGCAGCGGTAGAAATTTCTACACATTTGCTGTATTCTGCTTTACCATCTGCCGCTTCAAAAATATGTTGGTCTTTCTCGCTCCAATCAGCAAACTCTACCCCGTCGTTTCTACGCATCGCATCTAGTGCTTTGGTTAACTCAGGAATGGTTTTGAACTGACGACGTACTTCTTGAATCATATCCATTGCCGCACGTCCTACAGCGTTCATTGATAAAGCCGAAAATAAGAATGGTAACATACCACCAATTAATAAACCTGCCATTACAATAGGGTTGGCAATGTTAATAGAGTTGATACCAGCGGTAGCCATAAATGCAGCAAATAATGCTAGTGCCGTTAAAGCTGCCGAGCCAATTGCAAAACCTTTACCAATTGCCGCAGTTGTGTTACCTACTGCATCTAACTTATCGGTACGTTGACGTACTTCTTTTGGTAATTCTGCCATCTCTGCAATACCACCAGCGTTATCAGAAATAGGTCCGTAAGCATCTACTGCCAATTGAATACCTGTATTAGAAAGCATTCCTACGGCTGCAATTGCAATGCCATATAAGCCAGCAAAGTGATGTGCGCCAATAATAGTCGCTGCTAAAATTAAAATAGGAATAGCCGTTGATTGCATCCCTACGCCTAAACCAGCAATAATATTGGTTGCAGCACCCGTTACAGATTGATCAACAATAGACTGTACTGGCTTGGTGCCTGTACCCGTGTAGTGTTCGGTAACAATACCAATTGCTAAACCAGAAACCAATCCGAAAACAACTGCTAAAACTACGCCCCACCATTGGTAAGTTTCTCCACCGAAAGTCCAAGTAGCTGGCATCATCCAGTTTACAATTCCTACGGTTGCAGCTAACATTACGCCAGCCGATATAAACTCACCACGGTTTAATGCTTTTTGAGGGTCGCCACCTTCTTTTACTTTCACAAAGAAAGTACCTAAGATAGAGGTTAAAATACCCACACTAGCCAATACTAATGGTAATAAAACGGCATTCATTCCGCCAAATCTAGCATCGCTAGAAAAATCGGAAAGACCCATAAAAACAGCTCCTAATACCATAGTACCTATAATAGAACCTACATAAGATTCAAATAAATCGGCACCCATACCAGCAACATCTCCTACATTATCCCCTACGTTATCTGCAATAGTTGCAGGATTTAACGGGTGATCTTCGGGGATACCTGCTTCTACTTTACCAACTAAGTCGGCACCTACATCGGCAGCTTTGGTATAAATACCACCACCAACACGAGCAAATAATGCAATAGATGATGCACCAAAAGAGAAGCCTGTTAAAACGGTAATTACTCTGGTTACTGATGCTTGGTCTTCTAAACCAAACATTTTACCGTAAATTAAGAATAAGGTTCCTAAGCCTAGTACACCTAGACCTACAACGCCCATTCCCATTACACTACCACCAGCAAAAGCAACTTCTAGTGCTTGGCCTAAACTAGTACGAGCAGCATTAGTGGTACGTACATTAGCTTTAGTAGCTACACGCATACCAATAAAACCTGCTAATGCCGAGCAAATGGCTCCTAGTATAAAAGATAAAGCTACTAACGGAGAGGAACCTGCTCCTGCCGTTGCACCTAATAAAACAGCAACAATTGCCACAAAAATAGCTAGCACCCGATATTCTGCTTTCAAGAAGGCCATAGCCCCATCTGCGATATTCGTCGCTATTCGTCCCATTTTTTCCGTCCCTACTTCTTGCTTATTTACCCAAGATGATCGGGTAAAAGTGTAAAGCAAGCCTACGACACCTAAAATGGGAACTAAAATTGTAATGATTTGAGTCATAACAACATTTTAATTCGTTAATTAATATTTATGTTTAATTTCATGTTTAAATTTAGCGGCACAAAGTTATTAATTTATTTGGTTTAGCTTGTTATGTGGCCGCTTTTTTTCTGACTTTTAGGCATTTTATGCCTTTATTAGCGTGCTTAGGATTTATTTAGTCGTCTTAGCGGCCATTCTTTGCCTAAACCCTTTAAATTTTGTACAAATACCTATTGTTTTTTGGAAGATGAATATTAAAAATACAAAGGTTTTTGCCCTTATTTTCACTAAAAAACAAGGATGTTATATTCGCTTTTTATATTGTTTTTTGAAAAAATGCTTGCTGGAAGTTGGCAAACTTATTTTAAGGGATGTTTTTTTTAGGGAATTATTTTGTGCGTTTTAAGGTTTAAAAAAACAACTCCATTATTCTTTGGAAGAGGGGGTTATTCAAAAAAAGTAAAATATTAAAAATCATGAATTCACCAATACCACAAAACACTTTATTTGTTATTAGCACGCCCAATCTAGCGGCAAGTTGCCGTTTTTATAAAAACATGGGCTATCGTATTCAAAAGCGTACTAATCGGCAAGCCTTCCTTTATGATGGGCAGCAATCCTTTTTCTTGCACCAAGAACTACCTAATCTTCCAAACATCCAATTTGTTATTTACACACCTACAGTTGCTTTACTAGCCGCAAAATTGCGTTTGCAAGGTTTGCAAATGACCAATGTATCTACTAAACAAAAAGGCAAGGCTACCGAAGCGATTATCAGCAATCCAAATAAGGTAAATATTTTATTAAGTGATGCAGAAACTTATTTGGTAAACACGCCCAAAAAACAAAGCGTTGTACTAGGAGAATGGTGTACCTACACCATTAATACTTCTGACATTAATGCCAGCAAACAATTTTGGGAAACACTAGGTTTTGTACCCGTGCTAGAAAGCGAATGGCGCAGCAAGTCTATTTACTTAAAAAATGAATTGACCAACACCCGCATCGACCTACAAGAAAACCCTGCCTACCCGTTTACAAAAACCGTAATTACCTACTTAGGCAAAAGCACGCCCAACACCATTGACCAACTTAGCGACAAAGCGGTTGACTTTGATTTTAAATGGTTTCCTAGCCCACACGTAACAGGGCAGTATGGTTGTGCAGGCATTACCAGTCCTGACGGGCAGCCGTTTTTCTTCTTTAAAAAATTACAAATAGCTAATATGCTTTTATCTATGCAAGAATTAGCGGCTTAGATTTTTTGTAAAAGGTAGAAGATAGGATATATCCTCTACCTTTTTTGGATAGATTTTGGTTCTGCTGCTCCCTCGGCTTTTATGGATTTAATGGTGGTGTTCAACCAAAGGAAAATTCAAGAAATTAAATTGGGTTCCTTTAGTTTAATTGACGAATAAGAGAAGCCTAGTTTTTGAAATTTAATTGGCAGAATTTAAATAAAAATGACTAACTTGCATGTAAACTTTAAAAAAAAAGGCATGTTAGAACAAATAGGAAACAAACCTTATTTTAAATTCCAAATAAGCTCCGAACAAGCACCAAAATATATCTATCAATATCCTTGTGATAACCCTTTTTGTGGTTGTGATAGAAGCGTTTTTAAAATTTACAATGCACTCGAAGATATTGAATCTGACAGGTTTGAGTGTGCATTTGATGTTAGTTGTAATAGTAAGTTTTTGAAGAAAAATGTGTTTATAGAACAAAGTAAGGAACGTAAAAAACTAGTGCGTAAATATTTAAAAGTTTTCCAAAAAAACCTTACGACAGAAGATTGGGCGATAACAAAAATATTACACACACAGCAGAAGGAACGCCTTATCAAAGAATACAACCCCGCTAAAATAGAGAACCCTTATTTATTTCATATAATGCATGGCGAGGATTTAACAATGATGATACCTTTTCATGAAATACATCCCCTCGCTTTTTCTTTTCCCTTTACTTACCAAGATACTGAATATACGATATCCGATATACATTGCAAAATCAGAGCTTGTCCTTGTACAGATGTTGCTATAGAACTAGACCATACCGATTCAATTGAATTTAGATACGATTATGCTAACAGTATAATTGATACCCCTAAATATCAATGGGTAGTTGACGCACTGAAAGAAACATACGAGGATTTTGATGAACGGCTAAAAGAAAGAAGCAATAAAGTTAAACGCCTTTTTGAATTGCATATAGAGCATATTGAAGCGTTGATAAGAAAAAAAGCCAAAGCCAGAAAAGCAAAACTCCTTACTAGCAGAAGCGTTGGTAAAAACGCCCCTTGTTCTTGTGGCAGCGGCAAAAAATACAAGCGGTGTTGTGGGAAGTAGTGGCTAAGTGAATGAGAAAAAATAAACTCCACCACTTTGATTATTCTTTTTTCCAATGCGGCGTTGCAAATGCTCGTAATAGTGCTGCTATTATTTCGGCTACGCTCAATACAAGTACTTCATTTTGCGCCTTGTCTATTAGAAAATCTCTTTGCGGAAATTTGTAACTTTATTTTCTCACTATCCCTAATAATCTGTCTTTATATTTTTATCAAAAGGCACTTTTAATTGGTAGCCTAAATCGCTCGATTTATTATCTTCCAACACATCCAATCCGTATTGTACTTTTTTAGGGTCGTCGTATACAAACGTTCCCATCATTCTATCCCATAAAGAAAAAATATTACCAAAATTAGTATCCGTCCAAGGGCGTTCAAAATGGTGGTGAAATTTGTGCATATTGGGGGTAATAAATACCACGCTTAATGCTTTATCTAAACCAACAGGCATATTTAAATTGGCGTGCGACCAATAGGTAAACAACACCGTTAAAATTCGGTATACCATATAAAAGCCAAAAGGAATGCCGCCAATTAATACGGCTAGTAATGCAAACAATTCTCTAAACACATAATCGCCTGGATGGTGGCGAGTACCCGTTGTTACATCTACCTCCGTATCGCTGTGATGTACCATGTGAAAACGCCACATAAAACTGACTTTGTGGAGGAGGTAATGCACGGTGTATTGAGCAACAAAATCTAAAATCATAATGCCTAGTAGGAGTTCGAGCCATAAGGGTAAATCTACCCAATATAACAAACCCACATTATTAGCTCCTGCCCAAATAAATATGCCTGCCGTTAAAATGCCAAACAATACATTTATCAATATGGTGGTGCTTAGTAAAAACAAGTTTACCTTAGCATGTTTCCATTTTTCGTACTTTAGTTTTGCTAGTGGATATACGCCTTCTAAAATCCAAAAAACAGACATACACAACACTATCCAAATTAATTTTTGTGCGCTGCTGAGGTGTTCAAAAAATGCAATAAAACTTTCCATATTGGTTGGTTAATTGGTAAATTATTGGAGGAATGCGTTTGGGAGCGTAGCCTAACAATATTACTACACCTCTAAAGATAGGGTTAAATAAAGAAATGTGCAAAATTGCGCTTATTTTTGTAAAATAGTTCTATTTACACGACCCACACCTCCTTCAAAAATTACTCACATGAAAACATTTCTTTTTACCTGCTTCCTTTGCAACATGTCTATCCTACTCGTTGCCCAAGACCTTTCCGAAGGTTTGCTAGTAAACGATTTGGAACTGCGCCCCATGCAGCCCATTGCCAAACCTGCCTACCTAGAAACCATTACCGACCCATCCTTGGGCACTACCATTAGGCGAATTACAGATGCAGGAAGTGGCAATGTTATTGTTCCGATGTACAGTACCATACAGCCTTGGAATGCCAATGAATCGTTATTGATATTATACAATCAAACCAATAGTGTACATCAATTATTAGATGGACAAACCTATGAGTTTATTAGAAACCTCAACGATTTTTGGCCCGTTGATATTGAACAAATATTTTGGGATTTTAACGACCCCGATATTTTCTATTATCCTGATAGCGAAAATTTTGATTTTGTGCGCTACGAAGTCAGTACACAAACCCAAACGGTGTTGTTTAATATGGATGCGGTTACTAGCAATTGTTCTGGTTTTTTTTCTAGTGGAAATGATGTACAGATGATGTCGTGGGATAGTGATGTGGTGGGTTTTAGATGTGGCAATAGTGCTACCTATTATTACCGAATTTCTACCCAAGAACTAATTACATTTAACACCCTAACAATGGACGAAACCGCTGCCATGCCTGCCCCTAGCGGCAATTTATTTTGCGACTTTAATTTGTACGCGCCTAATGCGAGTTTAATTGGGGTGGGGGTTGTTAGGTATTAGTAAAATGATTCTGTTTTATATGTTAACTTTAAATAAATAATAAATGCATCCACTCCTAGAAAAAGCCGCTACCAAAATAGGAAAAGCTCGCTTGTTAAAATGGTTCCTTAAGCTATCGCCTATGTACCGCAGTACGGGCGGCAGGTTAATAGAAGTGAGCGACGATTTTAAATTGGTAAAAATTAAACTGCCCCTTAACTACAAAACCAAAAATTATGTAGGCACGCTTTATGGCGGACATATGTACAGTTGTGTAGATGGTATTTACATGGTGCAACTCATTAATATTTTGGGTAAGGAGTATGTGGTTTGGGATAAAGCGGCTACCATTAAATTTCGTCGCCCTGGCACAACTACCTTGTATGCTACTTTTATTATTACGGATAAATTATTAGCAGAAATTGAACAAACTATTCAAACACAAAAAGAAAAAGATTTTATATTAAATGTTAATTTAGTAGATAAGGATGGAAAAATTTATGCGGAGGTGGAAAAGGTGATTTATATTGCGGATAAGGAGTATTATAAGGCGAAGCGTAGGGAACGGAAGTGATATTAATTATTTAAGTTCCCCCCTTTTTTTATTTCATTTCAAAGATAGGATTTTAAGTAGTCGGACAAAAATAATCGACACATTCTTAACCAGCTCTTTTTCCGTTATACTGCGTTGCAAATACTCGTCATAGCTACGGCTATGCCTGCGTTTTGCGCCTTGTCTAACAAAAAAATAGCTCGGTTAATAATGATGATTATTTATGCCCAACTACTTAGTGAAATGAAAAAAATAAAGTCCACCAAAGTGTGCGATTGTTTTTTTCAAGGCGAGGCGCAAAACGCAGTTATGAACGTGTGTTTTTTGCGATAGCAAAATAAATATCC
>JAHDBT010000211.1 GCA_020630215.1 Bacteroidota bacterium | reverse complement strand
TTAGACTAGATGTAAAGTTAACAAAAGCTTATCTTTTTTTAAAAATCAACCAATAAATTACATCCTCTAGTATCACTAGCATCCATTCTGCCTAGTATTTCAAAGGTGTTATTGGGGTGTTTTTTTCCTAAATCGCTGGTAGCTAAAAAGGCGCAGGAGTGTATATTGGCAAGGTCAATAACATTTACTGCCCCCGTTTGTTTATTAGGAATATTGATGTGTAAGGGATCGTTAATTTCCCGTATCAATACTTTCATCCAAGGAGGGCAGGTAAATAAACCATTGCCATTAGAGTAGGCTTGCGAGAGTAATTCGGTCATTCCATACTCCGAATGAATACTTTTTACTTGAAATGCCGTCTTAAAAATAGCATGTAGTTCGGCTCGTACTAATTCTTTGCGTTTGCCTTTCATGCCGCCTGTTTCCATAATAATGGTATTTTGTAAGGGCATGGCAAACTGTTCGGCAATATCCCAGAGGGCGTAGCTAACGCCTAGTAAAATGGTAGGCTGTTGTTGTGCTATTAATTGGTGCAGCTTTTGCATTAATGCTTGGTAGTTGTGTAGGTAAT
Source organism: Bacteroidota bacterium (assembly GCA_020630215.1). Lineage (GTDB taxonomy): Bacteria > Bacteroidota > Bacteroidia > Chitinophagales > UBA2359 > JAHDBT01. The sequence continues at coordinate 10,789 of JAHDBT010000211.1, read as the reverse complement.
AACCGCTATCAGAATGCCCACTTGCTTTAATTAAATGGTCGCACATGTAAACAAGTGAGGAGCCTTTGCGTTCTAAATAGGAGGGAAGCAATGCTAGGAGGCAGTAATCCTTGATATTGCCATAAAAATGTTCAAATCCTTTGCTAAAAGATTCGATGTATAAATCAACATCTATAACAGGATGTTTGCTAGTATTAGTAGCCGTTGTGCCACTGCTTGTAAAAGTTATTTGTGGTGCAGCATTTCCAGTAATTAAAGTTTGCGTTTTAAATAACTCGATGGGTAAAAAAGGAATTTGCGAAATGCTTTTTACACTAGTTACATCAATAGCTAAGTAATTAAGAAACTGTTTATAAACCGCATTGTGCTGTGCCTGATGCTTGAATAGCACAAGTGCAAGCTCCTCAAACTGCTGAGAAGTACGAATGGTGAAGATTTGTTTTGCAAATTGTTTTGCAGCAAACATAATGGTATTATTTTGTACGAATAAAGCGGTTAAATACGGTATTTATTTGTATTATTCGGGTACTGTTTTTAGTTTTTTTTCGTTCTTCTTTTTAGAACCAAGGTTAAACTTGCCCAAAAGAACCAACAACTATTGTTTAAAAATAAATTTATCAACAACAATTCTGATTTTGTTTCGCTATGAGAAATAATCATCAAATCAATCTAGGCATTATTTTTTTTGTGCTTGCTTGTTTAATCGGTATTAATAGTGCCTGTATTAAACCAGAACAGTATCCAAGGGAACCGCAAATTACAACGGTTGCTTTAAGTTCGGATTCTATTCATCAATTTGAAAATGTAAACAACTTTACCCCAGAACCTTTTTCCTTAACCGTAGGTTTTGAGGATGGCGATGGCGATTTAGGCATTACAACCGATTATCCACAAGCCAATGCTTTTGTGCGAGATTCCAGAACAGGTTATATCGACTCCCTAGAAATTCCATACATGTCGCCAGCAGGAAATATTAAATCCATTTCAGGAACCATTGAGTTTACTTTTCCTAGTGAATGCTGTATTGCCCTCTCTGGCATTACCTGCTCGCCTGATGCCGTATACAACCCCGTTGATACAGTAGTGTACGAGGTTTTTATTAAAGATAGGGCTGGTAATATTAGCAATATTGTTAAAGCAGATCCGTTGTATATTATTTGTCCTTAATTGTTGAATTATAAAACAGTTTAGCCATTTAACATCACTAAAAACGCCACATTAAAACCAATAGATGAAATGGCACTCATTTTCATGGTATGGTCGTAATCTACCGTACTAATATCCTGCCTTGCTTTATTCATCCAAAAAAGTAAATAACCAATTACGGGAATGGTAAAGGGTAAAAATAGCCAAAACTTATTCATTGTTCCATTTATATAATAGGCAATTGCGAGCACTGCAATGGCAAAGCTAAAGGCCAAAGTACAAAAAGCAAAAGTTCCCCATATTCCTAGCACCAGGCTTAGGGTTTTATCGCCTCTTGCGCTGTCTTCTTCGTGTTGGTAAATTTGGGTAATAGGATAAGAACCTGCTAAAAATAAAGAACTAAAAAGGGCGAGCAATAAATTGGCGTTGGTAAAAAGTTGTTCGCTAGTGTAGCCCAAACCAATTTGAATGGTGAGATAAATAACAATGCCCTGAAAAAAAGTAGTGAGCAAAGTCCCCCAAATAGGATACTGCTTTATCCGTATTTTATCGTAACTATAAGCTTTTGATACCAGCAAGCAAAGCAATATTAATAAAGCAAAAGGCACATTTACCAACAACGACAAACCCACCGATAAGCCATCCAAAAACAGCACCAGCCAATACAATTCCTCCGTAACTTTCGGAGGATTTTTTATGCCTCCAATACTCCCTTCATCCCTATCGTAGTAAGAGTTATAGCCATTACTAGCAGGGTAGACCAAAAAATGTAAAATAAAAAAAATGAGTGCCGCAGTTGCCCAACTAAAGCTAGTGGTATTACTAAGGGTAAACCAAAAAATAGGCATCAAAAAAATAAAAAAATGGATGCGGAGGAGGATAAAGGCATCTTTTAAATTACGGATATTTATTTGCATGTAATAAGCTTAGTCGAGATGATTGGATAATTTGCTGATTGCTAAATGCTAATTGCTAAATAGCTTTACTGTTGAATTGTTTTTACCTGCTGACGAAGCAGCATTTTACGTCCTTGGCAGTAGCATGAAAAACAATGTTGCAATTAAAAAATGTCAACAATTTAGCAATGCAACAATGTAGCAATTCAGCAATTTAAAGATTAGGAGGAAAATAAGCGGTTAAAGGATAGTCGCCCGGCACCAGTTCGTACTGATTTAACTGATTGGGAACAATCCATTTAATGGCATCGTGGTCGCTTAGGGTAAATTGGCCAGCAGTCCAGGTTACAAAGTAAAAGGATATTTGGTAATGTATTTTCTTTTGCGGATGAGGAACGACATTTTGCAGACAAAACGCACCAATTTCGGTTTCAATGTTAAATTCTTCCTTTAGCTCTCGTTTTAAGGCCGCCTCATGAGTTTCTCCAAGTTCTACCTTTCCTCCAGGAAACTCCCACAGCCCTGCATTACTTGTGCCTGCTCGTTTGCGGGCAATTAAAATTTTTTCTTCTTGTTGCAAAATCGCAGCTACTACGGGTATTGTTGTTGGCATATTTATATAGATGTTCGTTTAATTGAGGCATTATTACTAATTTTGCAAGAAACAAAATATCATGAAACAAATCATCATTCCAGTACTTTTATTTTTGTGGCAAACCACTCTTTTTGCCCAAGGCAGCAGCGTAAAAATGGCAGATGCCCTATACCAATCAGGAAAAATATATGTAGTAGTTGTAGTGCTGCTCCTCATTTTTATAGGTATTGTTGCTTTTTTAATTCGTATGGAACGACAAGTGAAACGCTTGGAGCAGGATATGGAAGGGTAGGAGGTTTGTAGAAGGTAGAAAGTGTTTTTTGTAGAAGGTGAGGGGAAAGTGAAATCGAAGTAAAGACGTACTATTTTTTTGAAAAATAGTACGTCTACAAGTTTGTTTTATAACATTAAACCCTAGGTCAATCCCAGTTTTTTAAACAACAAAGGGGCACCTCCTGTAATCCACAAACCAGGCAGTATAAAAACAAGTAGGCTTAACAAGCGCAGTCCCCAACTATCATGTGTATCTCCATAAGCAAGCAAGGGTACAGCAAGCGCAAGTAGCGGCAGCATTCCAAGTGAACCAACAATAAAACGTTTTATTTTTTGCACCTTATTCCCTTTAGCGGTATAGCCTCCTTTGTAATAAACCAGCAAAACGCCTAGTGCATGTCCTTGAAAAAATCCGCTTAGTGCAAATAGGGCATTGGCATCTAGTAAGTGCAATCCTAGGCGGCTTTCTCCTGCTGCTTTTGTGTAGTTTTGTAGCCACAATTCAGGTATTTTCCAATCGCCATGTAAGTAAATCGTTAACAAACCAATTAGCAGTATTCCTACACCTGTAGCAAAAATACTTAACAGTTGTGTAGGGAGTTGTTGTTGTAAAAACCATTGTACAATTGGTGTTTCCAGCCGCCACAAAATCCATATTGTAAGCATACCAAAAAGCCAACCTGCCAATACTTGCATAGGCGTATGCACACCCAAAAAAATACGAGACAAACCAATTCCAATAATGGCAATAACAGTTACCAACCACATCCAATTTTTTTTAATAGCGTAAGCAAAGGCCATCCATAATACAACGGCGGTTTGTGCGTGTCCCGAAGGCATTCCTAATCCTGGTGCGGCATAGTAGGCTTTAATGCTAGGATCGAGATAGTAGGGGCGAGCTTGCAAAAAAGTATTTTTTAGGAAGGTGTTGGCTGCACCTACAAAATCAATATAAAAGAAAAAGCGAATGCCATTTTTATAGTGTACAGACCAAACAATAAAGGATAAAAAAAGAATGAGTACAGGCGGTTCACCTAGTAAAGAGAAAAACCACATGGGCATTTCGAGCCAAGTTTGGCTTTGTAAGGTTTTTTGTAAATGGTTCATATCTTAATTAATAATTAATATTTTTTTGTGAAACAGGAACAGTTTATTAGTGTTTGATTATCAGTTGTTTGTGATTTTTTAAAGGCGTTTTTTAAAAACAAACGCCTACTCTTAATAAACTAAATTACAAGGATTAATAGTACATTGCAATATGCAAGGTGTTTGCTAAGGGGTGTTGGTTAATTTGAACAGTTGGTTTGGATTATGTAAAGTGTGTTGTCTTGTAGCGTCATAAAATTTTACGATGCTATAAGAAAGAAATGATTTAGCAAAACATTAATTACCCTAATACTTTTTAACCTAACGAATTACAAAACGTTCAACTATTATTGACAAACTAACACAAATTCTTCAACTAACAGTAAATTAAATAGTAGTAGAATAAAAAAAAACGCTAATTATTATAACAAACGAAAAAAAAAGGATAATTTTCCTCTCCAAAGCAAAACAAATGAAGTAGAAAATATTAAACCAATTTATTTATGAGTAAGTTTAACACCTTAATTACGCTCATTTTATTGAGCATGATAACGTGCATGGCCTATGCACAAGATGCGACTTTAAAAGGCACCGTTACTGATTCTGAAACTGCGGAACCTTTGGGTTTTGTAAATATTTCGGTAGCAGTAAACGACGAAACAAAGGGCGCACAAACCGATTTTGATGGCAATTACACGCTAACTTTGCCCCCCGGAAACCACACCATTAAGTTTAGTTATGTAGGATATGCTACTAAAGAAATGACCGAACTTTTTGCCGCAGGAGATGTGAAAACCATTGATGTGAAAATGGGTGCGGAGGAAGAATTATTAAAAACCGTAGTAGTATCGGCTGGTAAGTTTGAGCAGCAGTTAGGGGAGCAAACGGTTTCTTTAGAGGTAATTAAACCCTCTTTAGTAGAAAACTCTAATACTACCTCTATTGAGCAAACGGTAGAAAAAGTACCAGGCGTTGATGTGGTAGATGGACAAGCAAACATTAGAGGTGGTAGTGGCTACTCTTATGGTGCAGGGAGTAGAGTAATGCTACTAATGGACGATATTCCTGTGCTAACCGCCGATGCAGGTTTCCCTAACTGGAGTTTCTTGCCTATTGAAAACCTCGAACAGGTAGAAATTATTAAAGGGGCTTCTTCTGCCTTGTATGGTTCTTCGGCATTAAACGGTATTATTAATTTACGTACTGCTTATCCAAAATCAGAACCTTTTACAAAAATTACGCTTTTTACAGGTGTATACCAAAATCCAAGAGACAATGAGGTTATTACTTATGCTAGAGATTTACTGGCGAATCCTGATGACCCAGACAATAGTGAAACGGTTGATTTAACACCTATTGATACGGTTTCTAAAAGCTGGTGGGGTAATAAATATCCTTACGAAAGTGGTGCAAGTTTTGCACACCGGCAAAAGTTTAATCAGTTTGATTTAGTACTGGGCGGTTATTTGTTTAATAGAGATAGCTGGCGTAAAGATGAATACGAACGTCGTGCTAGATTTAATACCAATTTACGTTACCGTTTTCCTAATACACCTGGCTTATCAGTAGGTTTAAATATTAATACGCAGGTAAATACAAGTGGTAGTTTTTTAATTTGGAATATGGATGATGGCATTTGGGATAACGATAATTTAACTTGGAACGCAGAAGACCAAAAATGGGTGCCTAAAGCTAATTTAGACGAAGCCAACCGCCCATTGGGTTTAGCGGGTGCTTACCAACTTTGGAGCGCAACACCTCCAATTAATAACCGTGGTTTACGTTGGACAATAGACCCTTTTGTGGAGTACTTTAGTGCGAGTGGTTTAAAATTAAAATTACTAGGACGTTATTTTAAAAGCGATAACTACAACGATACCAACCAAAGTACTTTATCGGATTTATACTACGGCGAATTTCAAGCGCAAAAACGTTGGGAAGATTTAGCCTTAACCGTTACAACTGGTGTAGCAACTATTTACGGTACAGTTGATGCCGAACTGTATGCAGGTAATACGTTTAGCACCAATAATGTGGCGGGGTATTTACAATTGGATAAAAAATTCTTCGACAAATTAAATGTTTCTTTAGGTACCCGTTACGAGTACAATAAAATTAGCGAAAGAGATGCAGAATCTCGCCCTGTATTTAGAGCAGGCTTGAACTACCAACCATTAGAGTACACTTTTATTCGTGCTTCGTGGGGGCAAGGTTACCGTTTTCCAACTATTGCCGAATCGTTTGTGCGTACCGACTTAGGAGCTGTACAAATAGGTGGTTTAGGAGGAGGAGTACCTGTAGGTATTTTTCCTAATATAGCACTAGAATCTGAAACAGGTTGGAGTGGAGAGATAGGCATAAAACAAGGCGTAAAATTAGGCGATTGGCAAGGATTTATAGATGTTTCTGGTTTTATTAATGAGTACCAAAACATGATGGAGTTTACTTTTGGTGTAAGCGATCCCCTAACAGATTTAATTAAAAATGGGGTGCTTCCTTTGGGTATCGAACCCATATGGGAACAGTACCTAGATGGAGTTGTAGAAGTTGGTGATTCAACTACTGCCGTTGCAGGTTTCCAATCTGTTAATATTGGAGATACCCGTATTTTAGGGCTGGATATGTCTATTGCAGGGCAAGGAGAATTGTTTGGTTTAAAAACAGGACTTTTAGCAGGCTACACGTTTATTAAGCCAGAGTTCCAAGATTTTAATGAGCTACAGCAAACGCTTTCTTCGGGCTGTTATGATACGGAGGGGAATTTAATTCCTGATTGTAAAAACGTGTTAAAATATCGTTTCCCACATACCATTAAATTAGATGCCGAAACTCAAATTGGCAAATTTACCCCAGGTATTTCTTTCCGCTACTTTAGCTTTATGGAAGCAATTGACGAAGCCTTTAACCGCTTTTTACCAGGTATTAAAGAGTTTAGAGAAGACAATAACGGAGGTACAACCATTATAGATGCACGCGTTTTATACCACATTACGGATCAATCGTTCTTATCTTTAGTGTGCAAAAATGTATTAAATGCAGAGTATGCTTTACGTCCTGCTTTAATAGATGCACCACGTAACTTTACCATTAAATATGTGCATGAGTTTTAAACGTACCAAACAACAAGCAGTTTTGGCTGCAATTTAAGGCAGGTTTCAATTAGTAGTTAACATTTTTTTCTAGTAGAGCGTACATAGTACTTGGTATTTAGACGGCTACGCTTTGCTTCGCCGTTTGGAAGTGTTAACTAAAATCTTGAAAAAATGAAACATGCCCAATTTGAAAATATTTACAGGCCTTAGTGTAACATATTGCACTAAGGCCTTTTTTTTGGGAAATACTACACCGTTTAAAAGTGTCCAGTACTTTTCCTCTTAGATAAACTTGTCGGAAATAGAATAGGGTAAATTTTTTTTCAATTTTAGTCTTTCTTAACAAGCGGTTTATTGCTAATAAGGCAGCTGGGCAATAAAGGTAAAAGTAGGTAAGTAATTGGTTTTTAATGAAGTGTCATGAAAGGGTAAGTTTTGTTAGGGCAAATAAAAACGGAAGCTGGAGTAGTTGGGGGATTTATAAAGGCTTACTAGACTATGCAAGTATTTTCTATCTGTTAAGCTTGGATGCATTTTTGTTGCTGATTTAGCGGAAATTAGACATCTATTTAGTGTCGGTTTCTGCTTTTACCTTTACTTCCCAATAGCTATTTCAATTTTTATCCCTTATTAAAGAACAACTGGAATAGGAATTCCTCAAATAGAGCAATGTGGAAGAATTATTAAAATATATGAACCCGTGGCTTCCTAGAGCCTATGCACAAGCGTTTGAAACAGAACTAGAAGCGCAAAATTTATCAAAAGCATATTTTACTTGTTGGATAGTTTTGGCTGTATTTACGCTAATAATGGTTCTTGATTTTTGGCGATTTAAAAATGGCATTTTAACTGCTAATAGTCCCTACCTTAATTTGTTTTATATCCATTTATCTTTTTTATGGATACTAATACCTATTGGTATTTATAACCGAAATAAAACACTAATTAATCGGAAGCGGTTTTTATATACCAAAGAGTTTTCGTGGCTGGTAGTTATTGGAGCAGCTATTAATTGTTTAGCTATTGTACTAGCCGAACAATTTTTAGAGGGAGCGATGTTTGCATATACGGCATTTATTATTTTTGCAAATTTTGTTTTTCTTTTTCCTTTAAAAGAGAGAGTTATATTAAACATTAGCTGTTATTTAGCAGCGTTAATCATCCTTTTTACTTGCCAATCTGATACAGGAGTCGTTATTGATAATGTGATTATTGCAACCGTATATACGCTTTTTTCTTTCACCATTTCGGTTTTTCATTACTACTTACAAAACGAACGTTACCTTAATAATTGCTTATTAGCCGAAAAAAACAAAAAACTGGCCGATACCAACGAGGATTTGCAAAACTTTGTTTATGCTGCTTCGCACGATTTAAAGGAACCCGTAAAAACTGTAAAAGGTTTAGGACGTATTTTACAAAAGTCGATGGGCAACAAAATGAATGAAAAGGAACAAACCTGTTTAAACAAAATGAATAATGGTATGGATAGGATGGATAACTTACTAACCGATTTATTACAACATGCGACCATTAATAAAACCACTAAAAAAGATTGGATAGCACTAGATAGTATAATAGAGGAAGTACTACATAATTTACAATTGCGTATAGATCAAACACAAGCCAATATAATTGTACATAAAATGCCAACGGTACAAACTACTCGGTCGCAAATGATTCAGCTTTTCCAGAATTTAATTAGCAATGCGCTTAAATTTCGTCGCAATGACGCATTACCCGTTATTGAAATTACCTGCTCTAAACAACTCAATAAATATTTGCTTACCGTTAAAGACAATGGCATAGGCATAGATGATAAAAGTAAGCAAGAGGTGTTTACGATGTTTAGTAAAGTACATAGCTCTAAAGAATACGAAGGTAGTGGTATTGGCTTGGCAACCTGTAAAAAAATTGTAGCACAGTTAGGCGGTTCCATATGGATATCGTCAACGGTAGGAGAAGGCACTATTTTTTATTTTACCATTCCAATACCCGAAAAAAAAGCAACACTAAACAAACAACAAAAAAGCGCGAATGGAAGTCCTTTCGCTATTTTAAACAGCAAAACGGAGCTGGCTGGTTAGTGTCTTATCCCAGGTTGCGTATGTAGTCCCCCGTGCCTCGGCTTCGCTCGACACAACGCATTTTATATTATAATGTTAAACTGTTAAATTGCTGAATTGTTTTTACATGCTAACGCCGAGGTATTACAAAGTATGAATAGAAGTACATTATAAGCGTCTTCTGAAAAAAGCCTAGAAACAGTATACCTGATTTAATTTCATAAGGCGTTAATGATTGAATACGCAGGTATTTTATCTAGCAAGATATACTATTTCTTTTCTTAATGACCTGTTTATAGTGGACTCTTATAATTTTTTTTTGTTGGGGACTACAATATGAATATGGGTTACAGATTGCTAAGTAGGCCTGTTTATTGTTGTTTTAGTTGATAACATTGGCTTACCAAACACAAAAAAAGAAATTTAAGTAGGTGAGAACACAACAATGTGCTAAAACTTTATTAAATTAGTGGAATCATAACATTTAATCTTTAAACGCATGATAAAATCACATTTTTTACTACTCCTTATCAGTGTTTTTTACTTCATTCAATCACAATGTGCAGCTAACGCCAATATGAAAAGTTCTAGTCCTACCGCCAATAGTATTTTAAAAAGCATTGCCAAGGAAAAAAACATTTACATCGAAAATGTAACTGTTAATGGGGATCTTGATTTTACGACGCTTGCTAACGCTTATCGCGATTCGGAAAATACGTATAAGTACGAGGTGCAATCGGCGGTAACTTTTATTAATTGTGTTTTTAAAGGCAAAATTACGGCATTTAAACAAGAAGAAAACAACCGACATTTGGTGTACTTTGCAAAAAATGTAAGTTTTAATAATTGCCGTTTTGAAGGGGAAGTGAATTTTAAAGAAACAACCATTAATGGCATTGCCCATTTTGGCGGCACCACCTTTGATAAGGTGAGCAATTTTGAAAACTGTACTTTTAGAGATAGAGCTATTTTTACCAAATGCACTTTTTACGATGAACTGCGCTGCCAAAATGCAACTTTTGATGGGGTGAGTAATTTTATGAGCAGTACTTTTGAAGGTGTGAGCTATTTTCAGAATGCCATTTTTAGACGAGATGCACAGTTTAGCAGTACCCAGTTTTTAAAATATGCCGATTTTGGTGGGGTGAAAATTTTTAATCAATTTTTCTTTAATTATGCCCAGTTTACCAAACAAGCCATTTTTAATAACAGCACTTTTTACGGCTTGGTAGAGTTTATGAATTGCGAGTTTGCCCATTATGCCGAATACAAAAATAGCTTGTTTTATGGCAATACCCGCTTCGCAAAATCTACCTTTACCAATACCCTCGACTTATCGGAAGCCTGCTTTATGGTAGGTAAACCCGATACCAAAGAAGTAAGTATTAACGACCGAGAAAAACTAAATATTGACAATACTACGCATGGGCAACAAAATGTGGTGAATTTGGAAGATTTTTAGATAGAGGGATATTGAAAGTTTAAAATCGAAGATTTAGCATTTAAAAATTTATTTTCCTGCTGGATACTTAGGATGTTTGAACTTTGGTATTTGAATTTTGATTATTATTTGAAAATTGCTAGTTCTAAGATATTTGGGGGGCAAATTTCAATTATGGAAGCCACAGGCTTCCC
>JAHDBT010000210.1 GCA_020630215.1 Bacteroidota bacterium | reverse complement strand
AGAAAAAAAATACGGCGACTTAATCATCAGAAACTTAAGTTTTGAGCCACTAGGTTTATGGTATGGAAATAAAATTGTTTAAATTATAGACATGTTTATCCAAGCGGTTTACAATTTTTAATACAAGCTGGGAGGCTTTAAACTCGTTTGGCTCAAGCGGAGACGCTTGACCCTGCTGCCCGGTCCAGCCTCCCGGCTGGAGCGTAACGGGCCTAAAGCCTCTGGCTTGATGTCAACTACTTTTAACGTTTAGATAAACATGTCAAATTATGGGATGTTTTTTTGCTAGTAGATTGTAGCTGTCTAAATACCAAGTGCTATGTACTAAGTATCAACTACACGCTACCAAAAAAAACAAATTATCTTAGGATGGTTACGTGTCCAGAAAGTGGTTTACTCGTTCCATCGTTTAGGTTAATTATATAATAGTAAGTACCGTCTGGCAAGTCGTCGCCATTGTTATTTCTACCATCCCATCCAGCAGCATTATCGTAGGCATATTGGTTGTATACCAATTGTCCCCAGCGATTAAAAACTTCTACATTTACACTTGCATTATTGTAGGCGTAAGGGATAAGCCAAGTATCGTTAAAACCATCTTTATTGGCAGGGGTAATGGCGTTTGGTAGCGCACATATTTCTTCTACCGTTATAGTAATCTCATCTCTTGCCGAGCAACCAAACGGATTGTAAGCTTCTAAAAAGAAGGTCGCAGTCTCATTAAGAACTAGTTCTAGGTTGGTTACCTCTACATCATTGGCATCATACCAAGTAAACGATTCGGCAGAGGTTTCGCCTTGTAGTACTACGGCATCTCCTGGACAAACTTCTAAAACATCAGCGCTGGCTTCAACGGTTGGCACTTCGCCAATACGAACTAGGGCTGTTTCAGTGAAAGTGTCGCTATCGCCATCACAAACATTTTCGGCAATTAGGCTAACCGTATAACTACCTACTTCCTCAAAATCAAAGGATGGATTAGGAGATTGTGAGGTTTGTTCTGCACCTGTATCATCATTGGTTACCGTCCATGAATAATTATCGGCATTTTCCGAATTGTTAGCAAAATCAAGGCTAGTAGCAGTACAGAATGCAAATTGACCAGCACCAGTAGCTACAAATGCAGCACTAGGATTGGCTTGTTCTGCAAATGTAATGGCATAAGAAGCCGAGTTTTCGCAACCATTTTGAGATACGGTTACGGTATAATCGGCTGCATTATTAACGGTAATACTAGCGGTTGTTTCGCCGTTCGACCATAGGTAAGTGTCGTAATCGCCACTAATACTAATGGTAGATTCTTGGCTTAAACAAATTTCAGGTAAGGTGGCATTTAATACAGGCGGATCGATAGCTGCCGAGTTAATAGGAACCGAAGTTGCATTGTCGCAACCTGCTTCGTTGGTTACCGTAACAGAGTAAACGCCAGAGTCGTTAATAGTAAGGGTTTGCGAAGTACTACCATCATTCCAAGTGTAAGTTGCATAACCTTCACCAGCATCTAGTAATACTTCCTGCCCATCACAAATATCAATAGGTTCGGTAGAGCCATCTATTAATAAAACAGGTTCGTCAATAACTCCTGTTTCAATTTCTATAGATGCTTCATAAATACATCCATAGGCATCTGTAGCAGTAACAGTATAAACTCCTGGCGATATAATACCTGCTGCGGAGGTAGTTGTATTGCCATCACTCCATTGGTAGCTTACAAAACCAGCAGACGCAATAAGACCGAGTGTTTGGTTATTACAAATAATAGGCTCTCCATCCGATTCTATAGTTAAGGTTTCTTCAGGAGCTAATTCAACTGTTACTTCATCTACCCCAACACATCCGTTTTCATTGGTAACACTTACAAAGTAAGTACCAGGCTCGGTTACATTAATTAAATCTGTTGTATTTCCATCCGACCATTCGTAGGCGGTAAAGTTATTGTTAACAGACAGTTCTGTGGAGGCTCCTGCACAAAAAATAGTTAAACCATTAATTACAGGGCTAGGAATATCGGTAATGGTTACTTCATAGTCAGAAGAAGGGTAATCACAATCTCCTTCTGCATAATTGTAGCTAATGGTGTAAGTGCCAATTGCTAGTTCGCTAGGATTAAAACTATCTGCTTCAATGAGTTCTTCTTCTAAGAAAAAAGTACCAGTAGCAGGAGACGCTTCTAGTACAAAAGCAGGGTCAGAAGCACAGTACAATTCATTTAAGTTGGTAATAACTGGGGTAATTCCAATACAGTCTTGTGCAATACATGGTTGAGATAAAGAAACGGGATTAGGACATACGCCCGTGCCAATTGCTTCTACTTGCATAGTTACTTCATTCCCCGCTTCTGTTTCTTGTGTCCAAGAAAGCGTACTTGCGTCTAACTCTGCGGTTTCTGAGCCATTAACATAAATAATGTATCCTTCTGCATCTGCTATTTCTGCCCACTCAAAAGTAACAGAGGTTAAAGTAGACGCACCACAGTTAACATCAGGCAGATCAAGTGGTTCTTCCACATTTACTGTTAAGCTAAATGGGCTTGCTTCACAACCATTTGCCGAAGCATTTAAGGTAATGGTTTTAGTACCCTCTGTATCAAATGTATAACTTGTATTGATTTCATTATTGTTCGCTTCGCCGTTAAAATCCCAAGTATAGGCAGCATCACTTATTACACTAGCGATGTTAAAATCTATAGGCGTATTTACACATGCATTAAGTACCGAAGGACTAAATGCCGTAGTAGGTGCTCCTGATACATTTAGCGAAATAGACGTAAATAAATCGCAACCAGTAGCAGTATCGGTATAGCTATAAGTAATGGTATGGTTTCCTAGACCTGCGTTGCTAGGATCGAATGTAGTGCCATTAACACCATTACCCGTAAATAAACCATTACCAGGGTTTGGACTGGCCGACAAGTTAACAGGATCGTTGCCAACGCAATAATTAAGGGGTAGACCTAGATCAAAGGTTGGTGGTGCTAAAGAGCTACATTCTGCTTCTTGAATTTGTAGCGATAAAGTAACTTGGTTATTATCTTCACAATCTTCTACGGCATCATCATCCGAGTCGATGCTTACTACAATTTGAACAGGTTGCGCTTGTCCGCTAAGTGATGCTAAAGGAACCGTAATGGTATAATCGCCTTCACTTAATGGTGCGGCAAAAGTTTCGTCTGTAATATCTACTAAGTCGCCACTTGTCGAAACATAACTTACGGTAATTTCGAATGGCGAAACAACCGCTGCACCAATATTACTAGCATGTACTTGTATGTCAATTTCGGTTAAGTCGGGTACCGAAATAGGCGAACCAGTTAATTGTACGCCTGTTTCTGGATTGATAACTCTTACATCTTGGTAAATACCATTGTTTTCTATAATGTACTCTGGATTTTCGTATACACCTGCTAAGATAACGCCAGGGTCGCCTTCGTAGGTAAACTCTTCACTTGTAATTTTTATCCCTAAGTAATCGGAGTTACTAGGATCGGTTAGGTAAATATCATTTAGTGCTTGTAAAATAGCATAGCCAATAGGTTGTCCATAGTTTTCACTAGCAATATTGATGTATAATTCATCACAAAAATAATCGAGGTATTTAGGAAATCCAAATTGTACGGTTGCCAAAAAGCCAATTGCCCCAGAAGGGCCATTATCGTAAGCCAATACAAATTCTTCCGACATAGATCCTGCGCTATAGGTATGAATATCGCCTACAAAACAAGAACCCGAAAACATAAAAGGAAATATACAATCGTAATTATAATCGGTTGCATTGCCAATGTCAAAATTCCAAGCACTAATACCTGTGGAGTGACCAACTAGGGTAATCATTACTGCACCATCGTTCATGTAATTATCAAAATTGGGTTGCGATTGTATACTAAAAGAGCTTTGTACAAATGTTTCTACAACCGTTCCGCCAAATTGTGTACCTTCTATGGTTTCTTCATAATTGTTTAAATACTCGGTAAACTCATTGGCTTGGTTAGTTGTATGACCACCAGCAATATGTAATATATTTTTTGTACACAGTCTTTCCTCGCGTGTACAAGGAGGAGGTGTTTCGTATTGTATTACTTTTTCGAGGTAGCGTTCTATATCTATTGGCGATACGGCACTTAATCTACCTATTGATAATTGAGGTAAATAGGTCCCAAAGCCTCGTACGCCCAGCATATTATCAGATGGGTTATGGCCAAAAGTAGGTACTAGATTTTGGTTATAGGAAAAAGCGGTTGTTGCTACATCATAACTAATAGATTTTCCTAGTAAAAATAAATAACCAGGTGCATTGCTCCAGTTATCAATAGCCTGATTGATAAAATTACGAATGGCCAGTGGATGTTTAGGCATCCCCAATGCAAATTGGTCGTATAGTTCTTCAATATCTGCAACTACCACATTATAGTTACCGCCTTCGGCAGAAGAACGATAATCGGCATAGGTTTGTACCCAGTTGGTAGTACCTGTATGTAGGCTAGGGTGGGAAATAATAATGTAATTACCTTGGTTAGCCGTTTGCGAAAAATCGGTAAAGTTAATAGGATTAATATTTTGTACACGCCAAGAAGTACAAGCGTTAGGCGTACAAACAGGAAAGCCACAGCCAATATCACAAGCAAGGCTGTTGTCGGTATTGCTAATAAACAATTTTCTTTCAAGGCTTGTATTGCTTCCTGCTGGCAGCACTACCTTCCAAACTTCGTTTTGTAAAATAGGCGTAAAGCGCAATCTGTTGGTTATATCTAATAAAACAGGTGCAGTACCTCCATCAAAATTAGCAATTTCAAGATAGGTTTCATCATTGTCTACTAAGGTAAAACTAAAATGGTCTGCATTGTCAAAATCAAATTGACGTGGATAGGTTAGCTGGGTGTAGGCAAAGCTGCTAATATCAGTATCTGCCAAATCTCCTACCGAGGTATACTCAATAGGCGTAGTAGGCGAAAGGATATTAGAACTAAAAATAGGTCCCGATATAACTAGGTTATCGTAGGCTTCATAAGTAAGGTTAAAGTAGGGGGTATTACCTACATCTACTAAAACGTGGTGATCGGGTACGGCCGTAAAATCATCCGAACGACCAATTACCTTTGCTTCAAACAAAGCATTTGGCGCACCGCCACCAGTATATTTAGCAGGAGTTGATAAATTGTAGGTTTGCGTATTACCGCCATATAAACTACCACTTACAAATCCTTCTCCATTTTCAAAATCGGCAAAGTTGTTATTAGCTCCCCCTAACCTAAAAGGAGTACCTGGGAAATGTTGATTTTCGTGTAGATTTAAAGCGGTATGCATAAAGTAAGGTTCTGCCGCTGGAGGCGAACTAATGTCGTTATTAGCATCTGTAATTAAGCTATTAGAACTAGTAGCTTCCCATGCAATATAATAAGTAATGCTATCGGTAAATAGGCTGGTATATTGATGCAGTTGAAAACTAGCGTCTTCAAACAATTCGCCGTCAAAATTACCATCAGCTCCGTAGGCATAAAATTCTAAATAATCGCTGCCACTCATTGTAGTATTAGAACTCGCATACAATGGCACTTCTTCTCCTTCTCGGTAAAGCCGAAAACCGTTACCAGCCAAGCCACCTAAGCCAGCGTCTAATAGTGTACCATAAGGCACTTTGTATAAGCCCTCTGCACCTACCCTAAATTTGTAGTAGGTTTTCGAGTAATCAATCCACTCATTACCATACTGGGCGTTTACAGAAACATAGCTCAATACGATGAGTAAAAGGAATAAAATTTTTTTCATAACTTACTATTTATAATGATTAGAGTCTTAAAGATTTTACTCTTGTTTAATAATATAATTACTGTTTATTTTAATAGGTGAATTTGTTTGGCTACTATATTAAATACCTCCAAATTGTTTAGGGCTTTAATGAGGTGTTTGTTCCATGCAGTAGCATACTCACAGAAATTACTAGGAGTAGTTTCAGGTAGTATAATTGGATGGTTTTTTGGTCTGTATAGTGTTAAAAATGTATTTAAGTCTTTTGCTATGAAACTTAAAAATAATAGAGGTTGTACTTTTGTGAGGTAATGATAGGTGAGCGAAGCTAAGATGATAGTGATACCCTACAGATAGTGTTTTTAAAGTATTGCATTACTTACCATTATTTACCAGAAAAAGCAACGCTATAGTTTTTCTGAAGTGATGATTAGGAGAAATGAGGTGAAAAAGATACCCTATAGATGGTGCTATAAGGAATAAGGATGCATTGCCTGCCTAATTATCTGTAAAAAAAATAACGTTATAACTATTTATTTTTGCGAGGTAATTATTGGAGGAGGTAAGCCAACAATTATACCCTATAGCTGATAACTTAAGGAATAAGGATGCATTACCTACCATTAATTACCCCAAAAATAACTCTACAACAATTAAGTTATTATATAATGAGTGAACTATTTTTGGTGAATTACTGCATAGCTTGTTCCTGTTTTTTAAGACCGTAACTATGCAAATAGTGTAAAAAACTAGTTAATAATTTGTTAACCATTTTTGGGGAAAGGTGAATGTTTTTCAGTCGTGGCATTTGTCAAAAGGTCATTTTGTCCAAATTTATAGGGTGCTTCTGCCATAATTACTTAAAAAATGGTTTAACCGTGCAAAGGTACGTTAATTGCTGTTTATCATACTGATATTCGCAAGGATTTTTTTACAATTAGCATACAATCAAGTTTTAAGTGTTTTTATTTAGTTTAAAGGCACTGCTACTTTTTGCCTAAAGAGCTTTTTGCATATTTAAATTTTAAGCGCTTAGTGTTTAAAGGTTATTGGTTCTAATTTTTCCCCAACTAATTGTTAGTAGGAAACTTTAAAACCTTAATTTAAAACCAACTCCCAGCTAAGTTTTGCCAAACATACACAAGGTTTAGCTGTTTAGGGCTTTAGTATAATAACGAACATAAAGCTTTTGTTATCTTAAAAATGTCTTTTTAATTACTAGAATATCAAATTTTAGACAAAAAAAAACATGCTTTAATGAATTTTAGCAACTTCACTATAAAATCTCAGGAGGCCATTGCGTCGGCGCAAGGAGAAGCCTTTAATTTAAAACATCAAGTAATGGAAACATTGCATCTTCTAAAAGGTATTTTAGAAGTAGATGATGATGTAATTCCGCATATTATTAAAAAGGTAGGGGCAAAAGTTGGTCGCCTAAAAAAAGACATTAACCAAACTCTAGAGCGTTATCCTAAAGTAAAAGGAGATGCACAACCTTATCCTGCGCCACGAATGGGGCAAACTATTTTTAAAGCGCAAGCCATTGCCAAAAGTTACAAGGATGAGTATGTGTCTTTAGAACATCTTTTTTTAGCCATTTTTGAAACTGGAGGCGATGCTGTTAGTATTTTAAAAGAGGGCAACATTAAAAAGGAAGATGTAGAAAAGGCGATTAAGGAAATGCGAAAAGGCGAAAATGTAACCGATGCCTCTGCCGAATCGACCTATAATGCACTAGATAAATACGCCATTAACCTAAACGGAATGGCAAGGCAAGGCAAACTCGATCCCGTAATTGGTCGAGATGAAGAAATTCGTCGTTTATTGCATATCTTATCTCGCCGTACCAAAAACAATCCCATTTTAGTAGGTGCGCCAGGCGTAGGAAAAACCGCTATTGCCGAAGGTATTGCCCACCGTATTGTAAATGGCGATGTGCCAGAAAATCTGAAAAGCAAAATTTTATATGCCATTGATATGGGCGCAATGATGGCAGGCGCAAAATATAGAGGGGAGTTTGAAGAACGCCTAAAAGCCATTATTAAAGAGGTGATTAACTCCAACGGAGAAATTTTACTATTTATTGATGAAATACACACCCTAGTAGGCGCAGGAGCTACCGAAGGAGGCGCTTTAGATGCTGCCAATATTTTAAAACCTGCACTAGCAAGGGGACAACTGCGAGCAATTGGGGCAACAACACTAAAAGAATACCAACGCTATTTTGAAAAAGACAAAGCCCTAGAACGCCGTTTCCAAAAAGTGCTGATAGATGAGCCAACGCCCGATGATTCGGTAGCTATTTTACGGGGATTAAAAGAACGCTACGAAACGCACCATAAGGTAATTATTAGAGACGAAGCCATTATTACCGCCGTAGCCTTATCGCACCGTTATATTACCGACCGCTATTTGCCCGATAAAGCCATTGACTTAATTGACGAAGCCGCCGCTAAATTGCGCCTAGAAATGGATTCGGTACCCGAGGGACTAGACGAAATTGAACGCAAAATTAGAAAGCTGGAAATTGAAAAAGCAGCCATAAAACGAGAAAACGATAAGGAAAAAATGAGCGTGATAAACGGAAAGTTAAAACGCTTAGGTGCTGCACGAGATTTGTTTATGGGCAAATGGAAAGGCGAGAAAGATATTATTGACGAGATTCAGTCGCTGAAAAAAGCCATTGAGCAGTTTAAAATTGAAGCCGAACAAATGGAGCGTTTAGGCGATTACGGAAAGGTTGCCGAGTTGCGATATGGTACGATAAAAGATACCGAAGCCAAAGTAGTTGCCCTAGAAAAGCAACTAAAGGAAATGGACGAAATACGCATTATTAAGGAAGAAGTAGAAGCCGAAGATATTGCTGCCATTGTTGCTAAATGGACCAATATACCCGTAAGCAGAATGCTAGAAGGAGAACGCAAGAAATTATTGCGTTTAGAAAAAGAATTACAAAAACGAGTAGTTGGACAACCTGAAGCCATACACGCCGTTGCAGATGCTATTCGTAGGAGTAGGGCAGGGCTGCAAGACCCTAAGCGACCTATTGGCTCGTTTATTTTTATGGGCAGCACAGGCGTTGGTAAAACCGAGTTGGCAAAAGCCCTAGCAGATGTATTGTTTAACGACGAAAATGCGATGACCCGAATTGATATGTCGGAGTACCAAAGCCCAGCATCTATTAGCCGTTTAATTGGTTCGCCACCAGGTTATATTGGCCACGAGGAAGGCGGACAATTAACCGAAGCCGTTCGCAATAAACCCTACTCGGTAGTACTACTCGACGAAATAGAAAAAGGACATGTGGATGTGTTTAACCTACTACTGCAAGTGCTAGAAGATGGCCGCCTAACTGATAGCAAAGGGCGAGTTGTTAATTTTAAAAACACGGTTATTATCATGACCTCTAACTTAGGCGCAGCCATTATACAAGAAAATTTTGAAGGCATAGCCGAAGCCGATTTTAAAGAAGTATACTACAAAACTCGCGAACAAGTATTCGATTTACTAGGCGAAACCATGCGCCCCGAATTTTTAAATCGGGTAGATGAGATTATTATGTTTAAAACATTAAGTCGTAGTGATATTGGCGAAATTGTAAAAATACAAATGAAAGGCTTATACGAGTTACTAGCCAAACAGGAGTTAAGCGTTAAGGTAAGCGAACACGCTATTGAATGGCTCACCAAATATGGCTACGACCCACAATATGGCGCACGCCCATTACGCCGCCTTATCCAAAAACAACTGACCAACGAACTCTCTAAAAAAATACTCTCGGGCGAGCTGCAAAAAGGCAAAACCATGAAAGTTGATGCCCTAGAAGGCGAATTGATTTTTTACAATTTAAAAGGAGCAGAAACCACCAATGCCATAGTAGAACAAGCAAGCGAGGAGGCTGGTATTAATTTGGAGGATTTGTTGAAAGAGTAGTACTAGTGTAGTAAACATCATACCTACAAAAAAAGGCAGGAATATCAATGGTATTAACTATTGGTATTCCTGCCTTTTTTTATTGTTAAGCTTCCTTCAACTCCCAATACCGCAAACCCATTACCCAAAACAACACACAAAAAGCAATGCCCGTTTGTCGTTCTATGGTACATTCTACCATAAAAGAAGAAAACAGAATAATATAAAAAGAACTGAGCAGCACCATCTGATAATTTTTGCGCCAAAAAACAGGACGTAGCAGGCTGTATAAAAATACCAACACGCCAATAACGCCAGTAGCAGCATAAGTATAAGCAAACTGATTGTGCGTGCTAAGTGCCAACCCTTTTAGGTGCGGATGATTTTTTTCGTATAGCTTTTCCATTTCCGTATTAATATCGCTCACCCCAACCCCAAAAATTGGATGTTGATTGCCTAGTTCTATACTTGTTAAAATAGAAAAAAGCCGCTTAGAATCGGAGTATTTGGCAAAGTCTTTGGGCTTGCCGTGGTCCAGTACCATGAGGGTCCATTTGGTATAACCTATTTTGTTTTTTAGGCTCGGCACATAATGTGTTGCCAAAGAGCCTACACCCCACAAAACAACCAATGCACCAATAAGCAAAAACACCCGTCCGTTTTTTAAGGTATAATAAATAAGCAAACCACTAATGCAAAGGTACAGTGCCAACAAGCCGCTTCGCACAGCCAAAATGTGGATAAACACAAACAAAAATACGGCAAGAAAAAGCGAAAGGTATTTTTCCCATTTAAATTTAATACTAAAATTTTCGTACCAAAGCACCAAAGCTATTACAATACTATAAGCCAACATTAAACTGTATCGAACATGATTAGTAGGAGTTGGCAACACTTGTCCCTTTTCGTATTGTATGGTGTAATGATTGTAATTTTGAATATACTCGACCAATAACATTGCCGCACTAATGCCAATTACCCATAGAAAAATGGAGAGGAGGGTATAATAATCTTGCTTGTTAAAACGAGTAAAAGCGGTAAAGGCAATAGGTATGCTAATAAAAGGAAGTTTGTCTACTACCTTTTCCCACCAATTGGGTATATCTTCCGAAATAAGGCCGCTAAATAAATAGAGGAAAAAAAGCAGGCTTAAAGCAAAAAAAGCACGGTGTTTAAAAAAAGCTTTAAAATTGTTAACCACATTTATATTAAAAACAGCATTGGCAATTAATAAAATCATACCTAGGCTCATTAATACCCGCGAGCTAATTAAGCCTATAATTACAATGATACAACCCAACATCCCTGTTTGATGATGTGGTATGGATTTTAGCAGAGCTACAAATTTAGTATCCTTATTAGATATAGGTAATTGGGGAATGTATTTTAGTGGTTTATTCATTATTGGTAAGATGTGAAAATAAGTTTTGGCGTTGCATCCCTTTTTTTAATGGGCTAATATCTTCTACAAAAGTACTAGTTATCTTCTACCAACGGTCATTACAATTTACTGACCGTTGGTAGTGTATTATTGCCCATTAGTTCGATTTTTTAGTGCGCTGGTCGAATATACTTGATGGCGGATGAAAACTGCGCTAATATTGCACCATCAAACACAAACAACGAACCAAGAATAACAAGGGTAAGTAGTGGTGTTTAAATAATTTCCTATTTCTACTTGTTCTTTTCATCGCAGCCGCAAGCGGTTCTC
>JAHDBT010000209.1 GCA_020630215.1 Bacteroidota bacterium | reverse complement strand
TAGTAAGTTTGTTTATTGCAAACATACAAAATAAAACGTATTTTTTATTTGTTTTTTATGGTTAATCTAATGATTTAATGTATTTTTACGGAGTGTCTATTTTTGTTTTTTACCAGTACTAAATTTTTTTGTGTAAATTAATATCACTATGCTTTTAACAAAATTCCCATCTACTTTAATCTATTTTATTTTAGTATTGCTTGTAGTAATTAATAATAACGGAGCTATAGAAGCAAGTTCGAATAATTATTTTTTTAATAAAAAAGAAGGGGTAGAATTCACCAAAAATACTTTTACAGATTCGACTAAACGAGCATTTGACGAACCGACAAGGGGGTTTACTTCTAAAACAAAAAAGCCTAAAAAAAAGGGAAAACGCTTGGCTTTGGTTATTGGGAATAGTAAATATACGCATATCGATTCACTTCCAAACCCCGTTAATGATGCCGATTCAATGGAGAGAACATTGGATGACCTAGGTTTTGAAGTTCTTGCATTTAAGGATTTGGAATATAGGGAAATGAATGACGCAATTAATAGTTTCGCTAAAAAGCTACAGAGCAAAAAATATGAAGCGGCCTTGTTTTTTTATGCAGGACATGGATTACAAGTAAAGGGGGAAAATTATTTGGTTCCTATTGAGGCAAATATTAGTACAGAGAGTAATGTGAGCTACAAATGTGTGCCAGCGATGTTACTCCTCAATTTAATGGGAGAAGCCGAAACAGCTATTAATATTGTAATATTAGATGCTTGTAGAAACAATCCATTTGAAGAAAAGTTCGCTCGTTCAGCTGGTCGAACGAGAAGGCTTGGAGGTATAAAAGCTGGAGGATTAGCACCAATGGATGCACCCCAAGGCACCATTATTGCTTATTCAACTGCTCCTGGAAAAGTTGCTTTAGATGGAGAAGGTAAGAATGGCTTATATACTAGTGCTCTGTTAGAGCAAATAAAAAATGTCAATGTAACTATTGAGGAGATGTTTAAAAGTGTAAGAGAAGATGTAATAGAACTTTCAAAAGAAAAACAAATTTCATGGGAATCAACCTCCTTAACAGGGCAATTTTATTTTAACCCCCAACCTAATTTACTAGTAAATCCACCACTACCGCCACCTATTCCTCCAAAACCCGATCTCCCGCCCGAAAACATGTCCTTTATAAAAGGCGACGTATTTAAAATAGGCTGCACTAGCACCACAAACAATTGCGAAGAAAATGCTATTTCTGATAAAGAAATAAATCTGGATGATTTTTACATGGATCAATATGAAGTAACCAATCAACAATTCTGTAATTTTTTAAATACGACCTCAATAACAGCAGACGAACTAGATAAAATGATAAAAATAGAAAATCCCAAATGTAACATACTAAAAGTTGGAGGTGAGTTTGTACCTAAAGAAGATGGTGCAAGAAAACCTGTTGTAATGGTAACTTGGAATGGGGCAAATGCCTACGCTGAATCAGTCGGAAAAAAATTACCCACCGAAGCACAATGGGAATACGCTGCTAAATGTGGCAGCAAACAATTACCCTGGGGAGGTACATCGAAGGAAATAGAATTGTTTAAACATGCTAATTATAAGATAAATAAGTCTAAAGAGATTAAACCTGTAGGGAACTCGCAGCCCAATGAATTTGGTTTGTACGATATGAGTGGCAATGTTTGGGAATGGTGCGGAGATTGGTATACCGCTAATTCCTACGAAAACATGTCTACAAACAACCCAGCTGGCCCCGATAAAAAAGATGCCTATAAAGTAATTAGAGGTGGTTCG
This sequence comes from Bacteroidota bacterium, assembly GCA_020630215.1. GTDB lineage: Bacteria > Bacteroidota > Bacteroidia > Chitinophagales > UBA2359 > JAHDBT01. The sequence continues at coordinate 9,602 of JAHDBT010000209.1, read as the reverse complement.
TATGCAAGTGATGCCAAAAAATGCCGCACAACAAAACGCTATAACCAAAAGTTTTTTGAAGCTCGCCCAGATACAGGTTTTAGATGTGTGATGGAAATAAAAAAATAGGTTTTTAATAATCAATAACCAATTATCAAATTCCAAATAATATCCAATATCTAAAAATCAAAGATCAAAACTCCTAATCATCAGTATATAAAAAATCTTAAATTCTAAATTCTAAATGCCCCCCTCCCTAGCATAAACATCCCCGGCCCGTACGCCATCGGGCAAATGTTGCAACAAGGCTTTCATGGTTTTTGCATTTTCCCAATGAGTTTGGTGGAACTTAAAATCTGCGCCTACCGTCCAATTAAATTCGTAGTTGCCTAAGTGGGAGAGTAGGTCGATACATTGCAGGGCATTGGGAATAGTGGATTGGTAATACTCAAAAGATAAACAGGGAATAGCTTGGGAGAGTCCTGCTAAAACTTCTACTTCGTAATTTTCGACATCTATTTTACAAAATTGGGGCAAGCCATATTGTTCTAGGAGTTGGTCGAGGGTTACGACTGCTACTTGTATGGTTGTATCCCATTTTACGGTGTAGGCAGTTGTTTCTTTAATGGGTTTAAACCATTCTTGCGACATGGTGCTAACGGTAGGGGTGAGTTCACTGACATAAAAAGGGAGTTGTCCAGGCGTGCGACCTATGGCTTTGGGTAAAATATTTACGGAGGGATCTGCTCCAAAATGCCGTTGTAAAAAGTCAATACATTGTGGCTGCGGCTCTATGGCAATTACCCTAGCTCCAATTTGCCGCCACGATTTAGTGCGGTTACCTAAATGCGCCCCTACATCAAAACACAAATCATTAGGGCCAATAAATTGACGGTAAAATTGTGTCATGCGTTTTTGTTGCCACGGCTTGCCATAGTAAATATATTGCGAACGCAAAATACCCAAATACTGTTTCCAATTACTAGCCATAACGGTGCAACTAATTTTTATATAAATATGAAAAGAGGAGCAATGAAAAAAGGGGAAAAATCCCCTTTAAGTAACGTTTAAAAAATAAATCCGACAATTTGTACGTAGAGGTTTTGTGCTTAGACAAGGCGCAAAACGCAGCTATGAACGTGTGTTTTTTGCGATAGCAAAATAAATATCCCTTTGGATATTTAAGCTAAGAGAACCGCTTGCGGCTATTAAAAGCTACGGCGAGTATTTGCAACGCAGGATAAGTGCAAAAGATCAAGTAGAAATGACGGATTTATTTTTTATGCGTTACTAATGTGTGTTTGTATTTTTATAGCTATTCTAGAATTCCGTAGAAATGCTGACCAACCTTATAGGGGGAAATATTTTATGGGATGACTAAATAATTAGCTCAACAAGCAAAACAATTTCATTCATCTATTCATCGGCAGCAATGGTAGCATCCATAGAAGGTTTGGTAAAATCTATTTTTTTGCCTCCATATTCCATGCCTTTAAATTTGTCGATCATTTGTTCACTAATTTTCACTTTGCCACAATCGTTACAATCATCGTCGTTGCTTACTTGTAAAACAGGGCGGTTGCCACTGTTTGGCAGGGCACGTACGATACTTACCTCTTCAGAGTCGTTACATTTTTTACGAGAAAACAGCATGTGGTCTTCACCAGATTGTAGCCCAATAACCGCATAGCCTAATGGAGCTAATTCGTTGGCAACTGCTCGGTGATTAAAGCCTGCTTGTCCGTTTACATTTTTTCTGCTCGTAACAATTAAAGTTTTGTCAAGGGCATTCGATTCACAAATTAAAACCCCAGGTTGGTTCATGAAAAAACGTTCTAATTTGAGGGCATCGAGTTGGGTAAAAGATGCCAAACGTTTTTGTTCATCAAACTTTTTAAAAATAAAAGTAGCAATGTTTACATGAATGTTCACATCGGTTTTTAGCTCCTTTATTTCCACACTTTCCACTCGTCGGGTGTCCGATTGTGCATGTAGTATGCCTTGTGTTAACACGAAAAGTGTTAGGGTAATTAATAATTTTTTCATGATTAGAAGTTTTCATTGTTTTGCACCAAAATTGGTTGTAACAGATTCAGGTTCAATAGAAAATGATAAGGTGATAGTCGCAATGTCTTCAAATAAGGTGGTGCATGTTCTACAAGATACGACATATTGGATGTTTCTCCTAAATTTCGTGGCTAAACTTGCTCATTTTAACATTTATTTAGGCCTATTTTAAAAGGAGTTTTGTTAGCTAAAGAAACGCCTAAAAAGCTTATGGAGTGGGCCTAAGTCGGGTATTCAGGGATGGACTTAAATTGCAAAAGTATTAACGGTAAATTGTCAATAAACGTTCCATGGAAGCTTAACAATTCATTAACAAAGCATTAACACTACCTCTCCAATTTTTCCTGTAATTTTGACTCGTAAATAAAGGAGCTTGGTTTCGTTTTACAGCTATCGGTGATAAAAACAATGCTAAAACCTCCTCGCAAACCTAAAATGTTTTACCCGAAACCTAAAGTCTTATAAACCACCAAAACCAATATCATGAATAAACAACTAGTACTATTGTTAATTTGCTGTGTGTCTTTTTTTTTACAAACAAAAGCAAGTATTGCACAAAATGAAAAACTGGCAACTACTACCGTGTCAACAAATACTATTAACGAGCTTAATGATACTTGGGTGGACTCGCTAGTATGCACCCCAGCTATTTACGAAACTATTATGGATTCTGTTTTAGTAAAAGCGGCTTCAACAACTTGGGTAAAAGAGTGTGATGCGAGTTGTTGTAACGGACCATGTAAAGTCTGGTGTTTAGTAAAAACTCCTGCCGAATACGAAATAGTAGGAAAGGAAAATTTGGTTCGTCCTAAAAATTGCCGCTACCAAAAAGTTAAAGTCACAACAATTAAAAAAGAATTTGTATTAGTCGATTCCTTGGTTTGTGAACCTGCTACTTATGAAACCGTAACGGAAAAAGTGTTAGTGGCTGCCGCTTGTAAAAAATGGAGGAAGGTAAAGGCTCCTAGATGCTGTTTTGGTAGTCCAGATAAGTGTAAAGTTTGGAGTTTGGTAGAAGTGCCTGCTCAATACAAAACCGTTACCTACCAACAATTAAAAATGCCAGCCAATTGCTATTACCCCCAAATTAAAGTGTTAAAACCATTTTCTAAAACGCTTACTACAAACACTCCTGAAATAGATAATATAGCAACACAAACAAAAAAGCCTAAAGCAACCCATCAATTAAAAGAAGCAATAAGTATTTACCCCAATCCAACACAAGATTTCTTAAATGTTAAAACGAGTAGGAGAGAGCAAGGTGAAATTTTTATATATGATACGATAGGAAACGAAGTGCTAAATAAACAACTGGATAACGAAATATTAGTGCAACAATTATCCTTAGTCAATTTAACAAAAGGCATGTACTTCCTAACTATTGTTTACGAGGACGGAACAAGAAGTGCTGTTCAAAAAGTACAAGTAATTCAATAACTATTAGGCTATACTATCTGGTAAAATGATGGGACTCATTTAAAAGGAAGAACCAGATAAATAGCAGTCCAATGATGTTGAGCACATATCTTAACATTGTTGGACTTTTTTTATGCAACAGCTTCACCGAACAAATAATGTTATAACATAAGGCAATTAAGCCCTGTAAAAATTGTACACTAACGTATGCAAAAAGATGCAAGTATTTGTTATAGACCTACTTATCGTTTTTTGACCCGTTTGTTACATTTTTTTTGTGCAAGCTTTTTTTGTCTAACCTTTTGTCCATTATTTTTACATCGTGTGCAAGCTTAACTGCTTGATAATTAGCAAGATAACAATAGAAAATTAATGGCAATGCTAGAAAAAAAATACGGGAAACAAAGAAAAATTGCAAGAATGTCAGTCTTCTGTTATTTGAGTTAATTTACTGATTATTAGTAGTTTATGTATTGTTGTAGTTTGTGGAGGGGATTGAAATTAGCTGTGAAAAAAGCTTATTATTGAGCCTTTTGTTTTTTGGCATTACTTTTGTCAATTGAAGAATGCAACGAAATTGTTAAGTGTTAAGTACCTTGTACATAAGAAAAGCCAACTTTAGCGTACTATCAACACTTAAATTATGTAAAAACGTTGCATTTTAACAGTACTAATTATGAATAGCGTCCTAGCAGATATATATGTAACAGAGCATAGCAACTTTATAGCAATTGTAGCAATAAAGTTGCTCATGCTTTGTTTACTTGTTTTGAACCCTGATGGCATTCAGGCTCAAAATCAAGCTCCCTATATTGACACCTTATCTACTTGTACTTCCCCTTTAACTCCTACAACACTTTGCGATTCTTATACCGACCCTGACGGGGATGCCGTTGTTATTGTAGACGGATACACAACCTTTAATTGTAGTTTAACATTTTTAAACGACAGTTGTGTGCGCTATACCCCCTTACCTGGTTTTGTAGGAACGGATACCATTTTTCTCGAAATTTGTGATACGCAAACTCCTCCTGCTTGTGCTGTAACATTAGTAACCGTAAATGTTGGTTGTTTGCCTCCTATTGCTGCTACCGATTATATAAGTATAGCTACAACATATATGCTGCAAAACGGAACTGCGAGTAATATTGAGTATACCTATTTAAATGGAGTTGTATTAGATGTTACCCAAAACGATAATATCGTTTGTGGAACAAGCTTAACGGTTCCTAATGTAATAAGCCCACCAGCATTTGGTGATTATAGCCTTATTAATAATAATGAAATTCACTATATCCCTAATGAAGGATTTGTAGGAACGGATAGTTTGCAGTACGTAACCTGCAACAATTGCCCTTTATGTGATACAACAAATGTACTTATTGAAGTGTTTGCACCCGATTTTACCTGCAATAGTGATATCTACGATTGCTTAGGTGCTTTTAGTACCATAGATATATGTCCTACTTTTTGTAATATTGCTACCAACCAAATAGCAACAATTACTAGTGCTGCGGTACACGGTAGCATCGACCCTGTTATTAACAACTGTGCCTTATACATTCCCGACCCTACTTTTACTGGAATTGATTTGGTAAGCTTTATTGCCTGTAATACCGATGGCAGTTTATGCGATACAACAGCAGCTTATATTACGATAGACCCTACCTGCGGAGATAATCCTCCTGTAGCAAATAACGATATGGTGAGTGCAATTGCCAATGCTCCCTTAATTATTGAAGTGTTAAATAATGATTATGATATTGATGGGCAAGGTTTGCTAGTAGTAGAAATGACTGCTCCTAGTAATGGAACTGCCCAAATTGATCCTAATTATGAAACCATTATTTATACAGCAGACATTGGTTTTATTGGTGTTGATTCTTTTACCTATACTATTTGCGACGAAACTAATTTTTGTGAAACAGCAAGCGTAATAATAGAGGTTCAAAATATAGATGTTTGTAATGAGAAATATGAATTTTGTACTGCCATGTTTACTCCCGTCGAATTTTGTGTTAATTTTTGCGATTTAATTGGAAGCAATAATGTAAGTATTGCAGAAGCAAATACAACCTTTAATTGCAGCTTAGTTTTACTAGATGATACCTGCATTCGCTATACACCTTTACCTGCTTTTGAAGGAACGGATGTAGTAACTATTATAGGATGTAATGATGCAGGACTTTGCGATACTACATTGGTTACCGTGCACGTAGGCTGTGTAAGTCCGCAAGCGCACGACGATGAAGGGCTTAGTGAAAATGGAGAAAATATAATTATTGATGTATTAACGAACGACCTAAAACCATGTGAAAATACATTGATGACTACAGTAGTTGTACCACCTATAAATGGTACGGCTACTGTTAATGCTAATGGTAGTATTACCTATAACCCTAATGCGGATTTTGTTGGCACAGAAGTAATTGTATACGAAGTGTGCAATGTGTGTGCTAGTGGCAACAATGTTTGTGATGAAGCAACAATATGGGTAACCGTAGAAGAAAATGGATTTGATGAAACCATATTTATTAGCCCTAAAGCTAAAACAGATGTGGTTTATGCTACTTTTCAAACAGCTAAAAGTATACCTGTTTTAAATAACGATTTAGGAACAAACATTTCCATACAAACCTACACGCAGCCACAAAATGGATATATTATACAGGAAGATGAATCTTTAATTTATCAGCCTAATACATCCTATACTGGGCTTGATTATTTCTTGTATACTATTTGTAACACCATCGGAAATTGCGACCAAACATTAGTGAGTATTACCGTACTAGAAAATGGTACTGCGCTCGAACCAATTGCTAATAATGATGTATACTATACAAATGTAAATGCAGAAATAAGTATAGAAGTTTTGCAAAATGATATAGATCCAGAGGGAGGAAATTTAACGATTAGTAATTTTGGAATCCCAGAAAATGGACAGTTTGTACAGTTAGGTAACATATTACTATACACTCCTAATACAGGCTTTAATGGATTAGAGGAAATTAATTATGAGGTATGTGATGAGCAAGGATTGTGTGTGCAAGCTACTGTTTTTGTAGCTGTAGGTATTGTTAATGAATTAAATGAAAAACCTATACTTAAAAATGATATTGGTTTAGTAGAACTTGGCATGTCGATTGATATAAATGTGCTAGGTAACGACAGTGATCCTAACTTAGAAAATGAACTAAGCGCAATGCTATTATCAAACCCCATAAACGGAATTATTACCAATGCCAATGCAGGTAACTTCACCTATCAGCCCAACCCAGGGTTTGAAGGAGTTGATTACTTTGTGTACTTCGCTTGCGATAACGGCACACCAGTTTTGTGCGATACCGCTTATGTAGCTATGATTGTAGGTGCGAGCAATGTTGCACCAATTGCCAACAATGATGTTGCCTACGGTACCATTAATAGCAACTTAAATGCACTAGTACTAGCCAACGATTCTGACCTTAACCATCTAAGTACTGAATTAAGTATTACCGAAATTATTACATCGCCACTTAACGGAAATGTTAATAATGAAAACACGTACTTAGTATACACACCTAATCCTAATTTTGTAGGAACAGATTTACTCACTTATCTTTTATGCGATCCAGAAGGAGCCTGCGATACGGCAACGCTATCTATTTATATTAATCCATTATTAAGCGCAACGCCAGATATTGCCGCTACAACCATTTATACACCTATTGAAATAAATGCCTTAACAAATGATGAAGGTGGATTTATTGAAATTACAAGTATTGGTTTAGCCACTAATGGCATCGCACAGTTATTGCCAAACGGAAATGTTTTATATACGCCTAATCAACTTTTTTCTGGGGAGGATTATATACTATATCAAGTGTGTGATGTGCAAGGTAATTGTGTAGCATCACTTATTCATATAATGGTTGTAGATCCTAGTTTAGGACTTGCCCCTATTGCAGTAAATGATTTATATACAATTAATGCCAATGAGAACCTTGAATTAAAGGTATTGCAAAACGATTTTGATTTACTAGAATCAGAACTGTCTATAACAAATACATCAAGTCCTCAATTTGGGACACTTCAGTTAAACGCTAATGGAGATGGCGTACAGTACAACCCTGATTGGGATTTTAATGGCATCGACCAGTTTACTTATACTATTTGTAATGCAAATGCTTTTTGCGACACCGCACTAGTCGTATTGCAAGTAGGAGGAGGAGCACTTATTACAAATGAAAAACCAAACGCTTTTCCTGATGTAAGCTTAATTAATATAGGAGATAATGTAACCATTAATGTACTTACAAACGACAACGATCCAGACAGCGATATATTAAACCTAAATTTTGTTACAAATCCTATGCATGGTTCTGTTGAGAACCTAGGAGGCGGAGAACTAAACTACCTACCAAATGAACTTTTTGAAGGGGAAGACTATTTTCTTTATACCATATGTGATGAAGGCTTCCCCTTACAGTGCGACACTAGCTATGTGTTTGTAAACGTGATAGATATGCATAGTAATAATGTTGGGGTATTTGAAGAAATATTAGAAGATAATGATGTAACTATCTGCCTATCTGAAATATTTGGCCCCAATTTTGCAATAGATAACATAGAATTTGTAGAGTTGCCTATGCATGGTTTTCCATACTTTTTAGAGGAAGAGGAAGATTGTATAGCTTACTCCCCAAATGCCAACTATTTTGGATTAGATGAACTAGTTATCGAAATTTGCAATGAAGAGGGAATTTGCGATTCACTCGAAATACTCGTAGATGTATTACCCGTAAATGATGCACCTATTGCTTTAAACGACGTTGATACAACGTTTTTGAATACACCCATTACTGTACAAGTTTTGGACAATGACTATGACCCCGATTACAATGACCTGTATATCTATGCCGTCAATGAACCACAATATGGAATGTATGATATTACCTTTTCAGGAATTGAATATACGCCAGCAGTAGGGTTTACTGGAATTGACGAATTTGATTATACAATTACTGATTCTTATGGTGTAACCAATACTGCCTCTGTAAAAGTAGTTGTTTTAGAAAGCGCCCCAATTGCTTCTTCTAGCGTTACCGCTACAGATGATTTCGACACGACCTACGTAAATGTTACTCATAACATTTTAGTGCTGAATAACGATATTTTTCCAAATAATAATAATGTTACTATTAATTTGATTTCAATGCCATTGCATGCAAATGCAGTCGTTAATGAAATGGAAAACGGGATTGTCTTTTCTCCAGAACAATATTTTGATGGAACAGATATGTTTGAATATAGTTTGTGTGAAAACGGAATCTGTGATACGGCTGAGGTACATGTATTTGTTAAAAAGCAAGAGGATAATGAAACTTGTAGATTAAATATAGCAACTGCTTTTTCTCCCAATGGAGATGGTATTAATGACGAGTTTTTAATTGAAACCAATAATTGTACAACAACAGCAGCTATTAGTGTACGTATTTTTAATCGCTGGGGAGATGTAGTTTTTAAACAAGAAACATACAGTCATGAGGAAGCTTGGAATGGGAAATTGTACAATGGCGAAGAAGAAGTAATAGATGGTACTTATTTTTATTTGATAGAAATAACCACTCATAATGATGCTAGTAAGGAACAAAAAAGTGGCTATCTCGAATTGAGGCGTTAAATCGCATTGAAAAATAAGAGGTCAAAACTAATTTTGAAAATAAGAAGTAAAAAACAAGAAGCAAAAGTATTTACCCTAATACATTAAAAAGGGGTGTTGTTATATCGTGTTCTCTGAAAATAAAATTAAGTGAAGCAAAGAGCAATAATTTTATTATTGCTTAAAACTAGAAGAAAAGCGAAGCCTTAGCAAGAATACAAAGTGGTGCTTTTTTTCATAATAGTTTGTTTGGCTAATCCCTCTGGTTCGCCCAGAGGGGTTTTTAAAGCAAGTTTGTTCTTTTAAAAGCCGATAAGACAAAATACAAAGTGGTGCTTTTTTATAATAGTTTGTTTGGCTAATCCCTCCGTTTTGGGAGGGATTACTTTCCACTATTTCCGCACAAAAAAAACGTTCTTTAATTAGGAAGAACAAATACCAAAGAGTGGTGCTTTTTTATAATAGTTTGTTTGGCTAATCCCTCCGTTTTGGGAGGGAT
>JAHDBT010000208.1 GCA_020630215.1 Bacteroidota bacterium | reverse complement strand
CAGGAAAAAAAGACAAGGCTTGGGTCATCAAGAACTTAGGTTTTGAGTCACTAGCTCTATAAAGGCTACACCTTAAAAATCCACCGTAAAACTTAAAGCAGGAATTCTTTCGGATTGAAAACGCCAAGTGAGCACATTGTTTAAGGGATCGTACTCTTGGTTTTGTTCGTTTAATTTATTGGTGGCATTTTGTAAATCTAAAGATAACATCCAATAATAATTGGGTTTGTTTTTTCTATAAGCAAAACGCATATCTAGGCGGTAATAATCGGGAAGCTGTGCGGTGTAGGGACGGGTATCGTCGGAAACTTCTTGGTATAATTGTGCGGATAAGGCAGTATCTATTGGCGTGTAGCGACGACCGCCCGAATAGAAAAACTTAGCTCCAATTTCTAAGGAACGATTTTTCTTAAAGGTAAATTCTTTTCCTAGTACAATGCTGCTATTATAGGTGCCATTATAACGAGTATCATACCGTTTTCCATTGGGTGCAACATAAGTCGCATCGTATAAAGAACCGCTTAACATAAAAAACAATCCTTTGCTAAAAAACTTTTCAAAGGTAAGGTCAATTCCGTAATGATCGGCAGTACCCTCATTTACCAAAGGAATAGGACGAGCAAATTCATCGTAGCCATTTAAGGCATAATAAGTACTATTAGGATTTGTTGCTACAGGAATATTAAAGAGGTGCTGATAATAGGGTTCTAACTTTAAACGAATGTTGCCTGGGAATAAATGATTGTAGGAAACAATAAAATGATGCGCTTTGTTAAAACCTAAATCTTTATTGGGATAACTCGTAATCACTCCTGTATTTGGATTGGTAGTCGTTAAAAAATAATTGGCGATGGGCTGCATCATACTGTGTAAACCATAGGCCAAGCTCATAGAAATTTGGGGATTAATGCGGTACTCTGCTGCTAGGCGTGGATCTAATCCGATGCTATTGTTGAGTGCTAGATAAAGAGCATGTAAGCCAAAGTTAAAAGTAAGCGATTCGTTAGGCCGATACCTTGCTTGTGCATAAGGTTGTAGGATGGCGGTTGTACCTTTACCATCAATATTTAAGCGATTCACCGCCCCATCCGTATCCCACTCTTCGCTAGACAAGTTGTAGTTAAGTGCCGTAGCTTGCAAACCTGTTTTAAGGTTAAACCGTGCGCTGTATTTATGGTTGTATGCGGTAGCAACTGCCAGTCGATTTTTGGTGATATTTTCGGTTAAAAAACGTCCGTAAACCAATTCGTTATTCAACGTATCCCTATCCCACAACAAAGCATGAGACGATAAGGAGACAACTGTTTTTAGATAAGCTTTATCGTTTAAAAGTTGCGTGTGCGTGATGCCCATTACGCCCATTCGGGTAATAAAATCGTAGCGGTTTTTGTCGCGCCATTGTTCCCACTCATCCACATTTTCAATGGCTATTCGTTTTTCGGTACTGTAGGCTCCTAAGCCCCAAACATTTAAATACGATTTTTTGCCTGCAGGAAAATACACATTAAAAGATAAATCCTGAAAATTATTAGACATGTTAGGCTGCGTTACGCTAATGCCCATTGCGCCTAAAATGGATAGGGTAGAATAGCGGTAATTCACCAAATACGAACTGCCTTTCTCCTTAGAAATAGGACCTTCAAACATGGCATCCAATCCAACAACACCAGCTTGTATTCTAAATTCTCGTTTTTCGGTATTGCCTTTTCTAAATTTCAAATCCATTACGCCAGCAAAAGCATTCCCATACTCGGCAGGAAAAGCTCCTGTAGAAAAATCGGAATCGCCTAGCACATTTACACTCAAGCCACTAATACCGCCACCACTAGAACCTCGGTGTGCAAAATGGTTAGGATTGGGTATGTCTACGCCTTCCAACCGCCACGAAACGCCTACGGGCGAGTTGCTGCGAATGACAAAAGAGTTTTCGTTATCTTGATTGGCTTGTCGTACGCCAGCAAAGGATAAAGCCATACGCCCCGGGTCGTTAATACTTGCAGGTGTGCGCTGTACGTCCTCCACCGAAAAGGCTCTTGTACTTACTATCGAAAATTGATTGAGGGGTTTGTCTTTTTCGTGTTTGGCAGTAATCACTACTGCTTCGCCCGTAATAACGGATTCGAGCAATTCAACATTCAGCACCACCTCCTTGCCCGAAGTAACAAAAATGTTGGTCGCTATCCATTCTTCGTAACCTAAAAAACTGCATTTTACGGTATGCCTTCCTACAGGTACGTCTTCTATTTTAAACCGACCGTCTATATCTGTTGTGCCGCCATACAAAGCATCGCCACTAGGACTCGGAATATAAATGGCTGCACCAATTAACGGCTGCTGGGTGTCGCTATCGGTTACCAGCCCTTTAATGGTTTGGGTGGTTTGTGCATTCGTGTTAGCACAAGCAACTACTAAAAAAAAGCTAAGGAGCAGAAGTAAATGTGTTTTGAATTGCATAATTTAGACTAGCTTTGGTTAGCAAAAAAGGGGCATGTTTACCAAAGCGATTTACATTTCTAGGCGCAAGCCAAAGGCTTGAATACCGAACGGCTCAAGCGAGACACTTGACCCTGCGTTCATTTTTTATAAAAAATGAACGCCCGTTCCAGCCTCCTGGCTGGAGCGTAACGGTCTTCAAGCCTCTGGCTTGTTGTAATAGCTTTTGGAGCTTAGATAAACACGTCCAAAATAACAACTAATTTTTATTGGCCAATTGTCCACAGGCGGCATCAATATCCTTACCTCGGCTTCTTCGGAGGGTGGTGGTAATGCCTTGTTTTTCTAGGTATCCTTGAAAAATGGCGAGTCGGTCTTCGGTGCTTTTAATAAAGCTTACGCCTTCTACGCTGTTGTATTCGATGAGGTTGACCTTGCTAGGAATTACTCGGCAAAATTTCACCAAATCTCGTGCATCCTCTATGTGGTCGTTAAAGCCGTTAAAAACGATGTATTCGTAGGTAACGGGGCGTTTTAAATGTTGGTAATAATAGCGCAATGCTTCGGCAAGTACTTCTAAGGAGTTGCTTTCGTTGATGGCCATAATTTCGTTTCGCTTGCGGTCGTTGGCGGCATGAAGGGAAAGGGCGAGGTTAAAACGGGTTTCATCGTCGGCCAGTTTTTTTATCATTTTGGCGATGCCTGCGGTAGAAACAGTGATGCGTTTGGGCGACATGTTTAGTCCGTCAGGAGCGGTAATTCGCTCAATACTTCCCAGCACATTTTTATAATTGAGCAAAGGTTCGCCCATACCCATGTACACGATATTGGTAAGCGGCGTATCATAATTTTTTTCTGCTTGTGCTTTAATCATGGCTACTTGGTCAAAAATTTCGTCGGCGTTTAGATTTCTAGCTCTATCTAAAAAACCTGTTGCACAAAATTTACATGCCAAACTACATCCTACTTGTGAAGATACGCAGGCGGTCATCCTTTCGTTTGCTGGAATTAAAACGCCTTCGACTAAATGCCCGTCGTGCAAACGAAAACCCGATTTAATCGTCCCATCGTTGCTTTGTTGCTGTTGGTCGATGGTGATGTGGTTAATGGTAAATTCGGTTTTCAATCGTTCTCGTAAGCCTAAGGATAAGTTGGTCATTTCGTCGAAAGAGTGCGCTACTTTTTCCCACAACCATTGATACACCTGTTTGGCTCTAAACTTAGGTTCGTCCATTGCCAAAAACACTTCTTGCAGTTGTGCGAGGCTTAAAGCCCGTATGTCTTTTTTAGTAACTTTATTTTTGCTTTTGTTTTTATTTTCAGATGTTTGCATAGACGTATTTGCTGGTTAATTGGTTTTTGGTTAAAAGTTTTTGGTTTCCTGCTAAAGATTATACCTAAAATAGGAAGCATAACCTATAACTCAAAACTTTTAACCTATAACCATATCATTTCCTTTGGAGCTAAAATAAACAAAAAAAGCGGCCTCCCCAAAAAAGGGATGCCGCTTACATCAATTATTTTGATGATTATTAGATTAGGCTAAGTTAGGAATTCTTAATACCTGATCTGGATATATTTTATTAGGGTCTTCTAACATTGGTTGGTTGGCTTCAAAAATAACGGGGTATTTCATAGCGTTACCATAGTAATGTTTCGCAATTTTACCGAGGGTCTCTCCCTTCTGTACAGTGTGGAATTGCGATTGTTTTAAACCAAAATCAGCACCAACACTTCTGTCGGCACCTTCTGGTAATGCAGGGCCTTCTGGCTCTACAGATACAATAGCAATACGGTCGTCAACTTGTGCAATACCTGCTACGTTACCACAGGCAATAATCGCTTTTTCTTTATCATCTAAAGAAGCCGATTGCCCGTGTACGGTAGCAATATCATCATTTACTTCAACATAAAGCTCGTTGATTTCTAAGCCTAAACTTTTTACAAGTCCTTCTAATTCAACTGCTTTGGCAGAATCTTGATCTGCTTGACTTAGTTCTAAGCCTGAATTTTCTGGTGCGCTTTTCTTTCCAAAAAGTTTGGCACCGGCATTTTTTACAAAGGAAAATAAACCCATAGTGCAAAAAAAATTTTATTTTATAAAAAAAGAATTAAAAATGGAGTAGAAAAAATGGGGAAATTTCGATATTAAACCATACAAAATCAATGAGTTATACACCAACACCAAAATCCATATTCTCTATCCTAGCTTTAAGACGAGTATCGCTTTTTAACGTCACGTAACATGCTGTACTTCTAACTTATAATTGTTAAAAACAACCTTTAAGCAAGTAATTGCACCTTAATATAAACGTATATATAATGCTTCAATTCCTAAAGCTTTGCTCAATTTAATAAGTTTTTTGTTATTTTAGGCCAAAATTCAATTTTATTATGAAAAAAATTCGATTTACCTACCTACTCCTAGTTATTTTTGTGCTAGGAGCTTGTCAGCAATCAGATACCTCTACTAAGGAAACGGGCAAAAAAACCACCGACCATTTAACGAGCCGAAAATGGAAATTAAATGATGCCCAAGAAAAACCCAGTGAGTTTTTAGCTGCTTCAGAATATACTAGTTTAGCATTTACTCCCGACCATAAATTTACCGTGCACAGGCAACAAAGAGGCAACTATGAATTGCTTGTTGGCGAATGGCGCAATACAGGCAAAAAACTAACGATGGATTTTAAACGTCGAGAACGTGTTCGGCAAGTAGAGGATTTAAATAGTGGCAAAACCAAAGAAACAACGATTAGCAACGACCTCATGCATCAAAAAATTGATTTTGACGTGCTAAGTTTAGAACAATATCTCGTTAAAATTAAAAACGATTCGTTGCAATATATTTTAGTGCCTCATTTTTAACAGTTCAGCATTTAGCAATTCAACAATAAAACCAGTTTAACAATTAAAAATCATGAAACAGTTATTTGTTTATTTATTTACAACAGCAATGGTGCTGGGATTAGCCATTGCTTGTGGACCTAAAACCGTACCACAACAAAGCGATAAAGCTACCGACAAAACCAAACAGCAAACCCCTACCCCCAACCAAGATGTACAGTTGAATGCCGACGCAAATATTGGCAGCGATGCGGGCAAATGGGGTCCCGACAGTGTGGAAACTCGTAAGCAGTATTCTTTGTACAGAGAAAATTACAAGCAAAAATTATATCAAGATGCGCTTCCTTATTGGCGATATGTTTACAAAAACGCTCCTGCTTTGCGTAAAACAACCTACCTAAATGGAGCCAATATGTACGAATCTTTAGCTAAAGAAGCAGAAGATGAAACGACCAAACAAGCTTATATTGATACGCTGTTTATGATTTACGATCAGCGGCAAGAACATTTTGGGGAAGCTGGCGTAATTGATGGATGGCGTGCTTATAAGCTCAAAAAATACCGTCCTGATGAAGAGGCGAAATACGATGAATTGGTGAAAAATTCTATTGAAATACAGCAAGAGGAATCGGATTACTTTTTACTGTATCCTTATTTAAAACAAGCTATTTCTGCTTTTAATGCCCTGCCTGCCGAAAAGAAAAAAGACGAAGCAGAACAAGGAAAGGTAACCGAAGTATACAATATGCTTACCGAAGCTACCGACTATAATATTTCGGAAGAACATAAATATGCAGATAAGTACGAAGCGACCCAATTAAGGATGGATAAATTGCACGATAAGTATGTAGAAATCATCAATAAATCAAAACCAACGCGTACAACCGTTTCCTTTGCTACTTGTCCAGAAGTAAAAAGTTATTTCGATGTTAAGTTGGCAGAAAAGCCTGGGGATGTAAAAGTGATGAAACAATATGTGGGTAAATTAATTAAAGCCAAGTGCAAAACAGATCCTAAATATATTGAACTGAATAAGCAAATTTATGCGATAAATAAAACCGCATCGAGAGCTAAAATTTTGGCGCAACATTATTACAAAAATAAAGATATTAACACCGCCCTACAATACCTAACCGAAGCATTAGACCTAGAAAAAGACCCTACCAAACAAGCCAGCATTTACATGTTTTTGGCCAGCTTAGAACGTCGTAAGGTGAGCGATTTAACGGCTGCCGTTGCTACACAAGCACGTAAATATGCTAAAAAAGCTGCTGAGTTAAAACCAGGTTGGGGCAAGCCCTACATGTTTATTGGCGACTTGTACGCCTCTAGCGGCCCACTATGTGGTTCGGGACGAGGATGGAACAGCCAGGTTGTAGCATGGGCAGCAGTAGATATGTGGGAAAAAGCCAAAGAAATTGACCCTTCTGTTGCTTCGGATGCCAATGAGTCGATTAACCGCTACCGCCAATATTTCCCCGCCAACGCAGAATGTTTTATGCGGAGTGTTAGCAGCGGACAACGTTATAAAATTGGTTGTTGGATTGGTACAACTACTAAGGCTAGATGTTTGTAATTTTTAGTAAAGACATACTATTTTTTAAAAAAATAGTATGTCTTTCTACAATTGTTTGTTAAAATTACGCAAGGCAACCTCCATAGAGTACCAGTAAAAATTTTTGGTTAGCGGGGTAAGCGTTCGTAGCACATCATACTGCCCTAGGTACACCCACTCGCTGGCGTAGGCATTGGCGAAGGATAGTTGGCGGCCAATTTTTTGGTGAATACTTTGTTGCTCTCCTTGTGGTACGCCATTTTGCATAAGTAAATCTTTGGCTGCTTGTACTTCTTCTTCCTTTTGTTCTCTATCTAAATAAGGTTGGCATAATTGTTCCCAAATATCGGTTCGTTTGCTAATGGGTATTTTATTTCTAAGGGCAAATAAGCGTATTTCTTCCTTAAATTTAAATGGAAAAAAAATCACCTCCTTTTGGTTAATCACCATTGAGGGCGGATGGGTATTTAAACAAACTTCATTCACCATATCTGCTGTAATACGAGGATTGCTTCTTACGGTACTTTGCCTAAACTCGTAATTGGTATAAAACTCAATATAATCGCCACCAAAACCAATTTTCTTTTTCAATTGTTCTATCTTCGTCATCCGTTCATACTCCGAGTCTTGCTTAAAAAATCCTAGCGATACAAATGCGAGTAGCATCCCCAAAACCGCGAAAGCTTTCCATGCTTGATCGCTGGCAATAAAAAACAATGCGCCAAACACAATCAATAATACATACGGAATTGTGGCAAGAAACTTTCTTACACCAGATTTAGTTTTATGTTTAGGATTTAAACTCATTTTGGGTTGATCAATTACTTTTTTATAGGGGAACTTGGTTTAAAAAAATCAAAAATACAGAAACTAATCATGGAAACCTCAAATAAAAAATTAAATTTAAGATTTTGAGTTAAAAATAGTTTTTTGTTGCCTGAAGAGGCTTAATAAATACCCAGATAATAATTGCAAGTCTGCTAATAAAAAGTTAACTTTGGAATATTAGGGGCTAAACAACATACCCTTAATCAATTTAATTTCTTAAAATTTACAAACAAATGGAGGATATTGCTCAAAGTATACCAGCATCCCTAATTTACGAAGTAGTAAATGGCAAACCTATATACTATAAGGGCTATAAAGACTATCTGAACGGTACAAAACAACTAGATGAAATAATGGGAAGTAGTTATATACAATCATTGGTAATAACCAAATTAGTATACTTATTAATCTCTAAATTAGATAAAAAATATCAAGTCTTAACGAGTGAAGTTGAACTACAATTTAAAGAAAAAAGAAAAAGAGCAGCAGACATTGCTATATTTGAGAAAGCCCAATTAAAAGCAATAAAAGATCAAAATAAGTACCTGCAAATACCCCCTAAAATAATAATAGAGATTGATATTAAAGCAGCCTTGGAAGAGGTGCAAGATCCATTTAGTTATTTTCACAAAAAAACAGATGAGTTATTAAATAATGGTGTGGGAAAAGTTATTTGGATATTTACCGATTCTAGGAAGATAATGATTTCTGAAAAAGAGGAAATATGGCAAATTTTTGATTGGTCTCATGATATCGCAATAACAGAAAACTTGGTTATTAATTTAGAAAAAATGATTGAGTTTGATGAAGAAGAATAAATAACAACAAACCATTTTTTTCTCATTCACTTACTACTCACCATGTTAAATTTAAAATATCGTTTAACAAACTCGCAGCCTGAATACCAAACGACTTAAGGAAGATGCTTGAGCCTACATTCCAGTCTCCAGACTCTAACGTAGCAAGTTACAAGCCAAATCTTTCTAGCTATAAACATTTGGCAAACAGTAATATCCCATCAATAAATGCAAGTCCTATTTTTCTCTTCCTTCGCTACCAATAAATTTAAATTTTAAAATATGCCCTTTAATTCCAGCAAACCATATACTTTCGATAGAGTTGTTCGCATTGGATTAACCATTCTTGTTATTCTTGCGCTAATATCGGTCTTGCGGTATTTAAGTAGTGTTTTAGTGCCGTTTGCGGTAGCCTGGCTATTGGCGTATTTCATTAATCCCTTGGTTAATTTTTTGCAACATAAGGCCCGTTTAAAGCATCGTATTTTGGCGGTTCTTACCAGTTTAGTATTGGTAATAGGCGCATTGGTAGGTTTGTTTTTACTAGTCGTTCCTGTTTTAGGTCGAGAGTTTTCTGACATGGGTGGCTTGCTAACCAACTACCTTAATAATTCTACCTTAGCAACACAAGCAAGCAGCTATTTACCCGAAAACTTCAACACGTTTATCGAAAAACTTTCTAAAGACGAAGAGGTAAGGGATTTACTAAATGCCGAAAACCTAGGGCAACTGGCCAATATACTAGGCGCAAAAGTACTGCCTGGTATATGGGGTATTTTTTCGGGATCGCTTAACTTTTTAATTGGTATTATAGGCTTGTCTATTATTTTGCTTTACCTCGTATTTATTTTGCTCGATTACGAAACCTTTATAAAACGCTGGCAACGTTTAATTCCGCCCAGTTATAGGGCTACGGTAACAACGGTAATTGATGATGTAAGTACCGCCATGAATCGCTATTTTAGGGCGCAAGCATTTGTAGCAAGTATTGTAGGTATTTTATTTGCTGTTGGATTTAGTTTAATAAGTTTGCCAATGGGTTTTGCCCTTGGTTTGTTTTTTGGTTTATTAAACATGGTGCCTTATTTACAATTGATAGGTTTTTTACCCGCCTCCCTACTCGCCTTAATGCACTCTTTAGAAACAGGGCAGAATTTTTGGACCATGATGCTGCTAGTACTCCTTGTTTTTATAGTGGTACAAATTATTCAGGATGCGATATTAGTGCCTAAAATTATGGGCGATGTTACAGGACTTAACTCTGCTGTTATTCTACTATCCCTATCTGTTTGGGGAAAATTATTAGGTATACTAGGATTAATAATTGCCTTGCCTATTAGTAGCGTTTTAGTATCTTATTACAATCGCTTTTTAAGCATCGCAGAATCCGAAGAACAACAGGGTTCCATAGCCAATATCGTACAAAACAAGGAAGCGGAAGTGGAAAAGGAAAAGAAGGAAATGCCCTTACAAAATCAAACCCCTGATCCACAAAAAAACATCAAAAAAGCGGCGGAAGATACCCTTCCTCCTGAAGCATAAAAAATATGGAAAACGAACAACCAACCATCTATTTTTATCCATCTAATCATTTTCAATGGACCAAGCTACTGACCGATAATTGGAAAACGATACAACAAGAATTACAAGCCGTAATGCATTTTCCTGCTAGTAATGGTCAAGCAGAAAACTGGCTTGGAGCTTATCCTGATTATGTGGCTTCGAGCAGTAAAAATGCTGCCCCTTGGAAAACCTATGAGTTTTTATTTTTTGGAATTCAACAGCGCAGGCATTGTGCTGCATGTCCGCAAACCTATACCTTATTACAGCAAATTCCTGCATTGGTAACCGCCCAGTTTTCCTTAATGGAAGGGCATACACACATACAACCTCACAAGGGCTATACTCGCATGGTACTGCGCTGTCATTTGCCCCTTATTATTCCTAGCCAACAACAATGCGCCTTACGAGTTGGCAACCAAACACGACATTGGGAAATGGGTAAAATGCTTATTTTTAACGACAGCTACGAACACGAAGCCTGGAATAAAACCCCTCACCAAAGAGCTATTTTAATGCTTGATGTAGCCAACCCTGCTTGGCCTTATACGGCTAAAGAAATTTGCCACTACAAACTTAAAAATACTGCCGACCCTTTTTTACTAAATATCGCCAATAATGCCACCTGGTTGCAATGGTTAGAACAAGGCTATATGCCAGATGGTTGTTAATGAACAATTACCAAATCACAATTTTCAAATAATAATCAAATCCCAAATATCAATGCGCTAATTTCAACATTTCCCTAGATTAAAACCTAGGGCTACCATGTCGGTCATCCCTACGGGATTGCAATGTTTTTAATGCTTGGTTTTAAAGGGAATAGGGCGCACCTACGGCGCTGGTTTTTCCTAATTTTTTTTTTCTATAAACAGGTTGTACCTACGGCACAAAAAGGTCCTTGCATTAGCAGGGAAAAAATCAAAAATCACCCCTCAAATATCAAGAATCAAAATTCCCCATCAGCATATCAAAAATTTTAAGGGAGGATGAACCCACCCCTGCCCCCTCCCAGGAGGGGAATATAGTTTCTTTAATCATGGGAACTAGTTAAATTTAAAAGGACATTTTCAAATAAAAGCATTAGTAGAAAAAATCGTTACTATTCAGCAACGAGTATAAGTATAATGCAGAAAGACTACTCGCTACGCTCATTTTGTATTAATGGATTAACAAAGACTAAAAAACTACCGAGCAAATAGCGAAATCGAAGCCGTCTTTCTACCAAAAGCGAAGCGTACGCTCTACTACTATTTAGCGAATGCTGAATAGTAACAAAAAATCAAAATAACATTTAAGGAATCAAAAATCAAACCTCCTCACCCTCGGCATATCAAAAATTTTAAATGCTAAATCTTCGATCTTAAATTTTAAATAAATCCCTCCCATCAGCATATAAAAAATCAAAAATCACCCCTCAAATATCAAGAATCAAAATTCAAAAATCCCCAT
>JAHDBT010000207.1 GCA_020630215.1 Bacteroidota bacterium | reverse complement strand
CAAAAAAGATAAACACCTCCAATAAATAGGGAGGGTAATAAATATGGAAATGCACCAAACCCAATGTGGCCTAGTATAGCAACAGCTATTTTTTCTTATTAGTTGCAATAAAACCTTATTTTCTACTAGAGTATCTCCCATAAACCTATCTTCTCCTTTGCGGTTTATTTTCCAAATTTTATTGGTGAGTGTGCCGTTTAGGGTGGCGTTTTTGTATTCAATTAATTCGATGGCTTGTTGGGAGCCTATTTCGATTTGGTAGATGTGGTGGTGTTTTAAAGGGTTAAATATTGTTGGGTTGGAGTTGGATTGGGAGAAAGTTAGGAGGGAGAATAGGAAGTGAAATAATAGGGGAAATATTATTTTGTCCTTTACTCTTAATAACCAAGTTGTATGTGATTGTCCAATAGGCATCCTTATTCGTTTAGGCTAAAAAAAAGTCCTCAAAATCTTCCTCTATTTTTTCTGCTTTCATTTCTTCTTCTTCCATGTCTGCTGCTTGCATTTCCTCATGTGTAACTCCATAGGCGGCTCCTCCAGAGGTATACCCCGCAATAAATGCAAATCGTTCATCCGAAAACTCATCATATTTTTCTATTTTGCTTTTTTCTTTACGCTCCTTATCTAGTTGTCGTGCTATCCTCTTTGCTTCTGCTTTTTCCTTGACCTCACGTTCATATGCTTCCTCTATTTCGATTCCCTTACTTCGCAGTTCTTTAATTGCACAAAGCAAAGGAACTCCGTACCATCTGGAGTAGGCTTTAATAATATTTTCTCCTTCAAAATTTCTTACCCAATCAGCTGACGAAGCTAATCTGTACTTCCTTGTGTATCGCTTTTTTTTAGATTTTTTTTTCATGATTCAACCCTTTCTAAGTCAGTCGGTTTAACTGGCATAAACTAATATTTTTTCTTTTTGAGTTCAAGCTCCTCCTAAGCTCTTTCAATTTTTCGCCAAAAGTTTGTGATTTCATATCATTTTTTTTGCTTCGCAATATAAGTAGTCGGACATAAATAATCGACACATTTTTAACCGGCTCTTTTTCCGTTATACTGCGTTGCAAATACTCGTCATAGCTACTTATGCCTGCGCTTTGCGCCTTGTCTAACAAAAAAATAACTCAATTAATAATGACGATTATTTATGTCCAACTACTTACAAACGTTATTCATGCAAATTTAAACTATTTTTCTAATGCCATCAAACTTTTCCCCATTTAATTTAGCACCTAAATAGACGCTAATTATATGCAGGCTTCCACCAGATACCAGATGTTACTAACGGACAAATCACCTAATAAACACTAGCAATTACCCAACTTATACCCCATTTCCCCCACAAAACCCTTATCTTCACCCACTCATTATCACCACCACCATAACCCCTCAATTTTATCCATGAAAAAACGTTTTCTTTTTTGTCTAATCATCCTACTATCTCCTTGCTTAACGTCTCTTGCACAAACCGTTCAAGTAGGCAACACAACCCTCACGCAACGGGAAGTTGCGGTAGAACTCAACATTCCCTGGGAAATGCTTTGGGGCAACGACGACCATTTATGGGTAACCGAACGAAATGGAAAGGTACTCCGCATTAATCCCCAAAATGGCAACCAAACGGTGGTACTTGATTACGAAAGCACGGCAAGTGCCTTTGGCGAATCGGGCATGTTGGGCATGGCGATGCACCCCGATTTTGACAATACGCCACTCGTATATATTGTGTATACCTACCTGCCTGCTGGCACGTTTCTCTTAAAAGAAAAATTGGTTAGCTTTGACTGGAATGGCACCGAACTCCTAAACGAAACCGTGCTGTTAGATGATATTGATGCTGGAAGTATTCACAACGGTTCTCGCATACTTATTACGCCCGACTTAAAAATATTAATGACAACTGGCGATACGGGCAGCGGTAATTTATCGCAAGATGATGCAGAACTCAGTGGTAAAATTTTACGCATCAACCTAGACGGAAGTATTCCCGATGACAACCCAACCCCTAACAGCTATATTTACACTTTAGGACACCGCAACTCGCAAGGATTGACCATAGGACTTAACAACCAAATTTACAGCAGCGAACACGGCGCACAACAACACGACGAAGTGAACTTAATTGAGGCTGGCAGAAACTACGGCTGGCCAAATGTAGAAGGTATGTGCGACAATACCGTGGAAGAAAATTTTTGCGCCGCTTTTAATGTAAAAGAACCTCTGAAATCGTGGAGCCCATGCCCTGCTGTTAACGATTTGGTATACTACAATCATCCCGCCATTCCCGAATGGAAAAACTCGCTGCTCATGGCCGTACTTGGCGGACTAGATGGCGGCTTTGAACGCATCTCTCAACTAAAGCTTAACGACAATGGCACCGAAATTCTGGAAGAAAATCAATACTTTAACGAATTTGGCCGTCTACGAGATATATGCATTAATCCACACAACGGCGCTGTTTATATAGCAACCAATGGTTCTAATTATCCTGGTGCTGGACCTAATCGCATCATTGAGTATCGCAACCTCAACTTTTTGGTCAATGGTATTAACAATCCTAGTAGCAATACGGCTAAACAATTTATCAAAATTGCGCCTAATCCTGCCAGCGAAAAATGCCAAGTACATTTTTCTGCTAACTTTGTGGGACAGTCTTATCAACTCATCAGCTATACGGGGCAGCTTATCCAAACGGGTAGTATTGAAACGGATAATTTAACGATTGATGTTGGTCATTTAGCAAGCGGCTACTATTATGTAAAAGCGAGTAATACAATGGGGACGATTACGCAGAGTTTGCTAGTAAAATAGCAAAAAAAACAAACTGCACGAACACAAAATTTAAACACCCAATAGGACTAAAAAAGGAGACCACAAAACAAAAAAATCCTTGCTACTCACCTAAAACAAACTAACTACCACAGGCTTAGAATATCCAACAGTACTAGGCAAAAGCAAACAGCGAAGACCAAAAAAACTTCGTGCGACTTCGTGTAAAACTCAGTGAGCCTCTGTGGGAACCTAGCACGAACCTTTGCCTTGGAAAAAGTGCGCAAAAACCCAAACAAACACCAGCACCCTATAAAATATTATTTCTTTTATCATCCATTATCCCAAAACAATGTTCAACAAAAAAAACTTATTTCTCCTAGCTCTTAGCCTACTGGCTTTCAACCTTTTAGATGCCCAAAGTTTAACGGGCATTGAAAGCGTAGAATACGACGAAGTTAATAACCGATTCCTTATTTCTAACGGTGGCAGCATCATTGCTCGTGCGCCCGATGGTACGCTCTCTTTCTTTGGTTTTGGCATTGGTGCCGACTTTGGTATGGAAATACTTGGCAGTACTTTATTTGCAATTAAAGGCGATGGCATTAAAGGCTACGATTTAATTACCGAAACAGAAGTGATGAGCCTTAGCATTCCTTCTGCTTCCTTTTTAAATGGACTCGCCAACGATGGCGTATCTAAACTCTATGCAACAGATTTTAGTGACGACAAAATCTACGAAATTGATGTGAGTGATTTTAGTAATCCTACAGCAACTGTTATTGTAAATAATACGGGAAGTACGCCTAATGGCATTGTTTATGATGGTACTAATAACCGACTTATTTTTGTAAGCTGGGGAAGTAATGCGCCTATTAAGGCTGTTGATTTAAGTACCTATGAGGTAAGCACGCTTGTTACAACTTCGGTAGGAAATATTGATGGCATTGATGAGGATGCAGCAGGTAATTATTATATTTCCTCGTGGACTCCTGCCCGTATCACCAAATACAATGCAGATTTCACCTCCACTCCAGAAACCATTACCGCCCCAGGTTTAAACAGCCCCGCAGATATTGGCTACGCACAAGCCATCGACACCCTAGCTGTACCTAATGGAAATAACACAGTTACCTATATTGGGTTTGAACCTGTTAATCCTGGTGATACGCTAGATACCGCAATACATGACCTAGATAAAAATCCTGCATTACAACTAAGTGTCTATCCAAATCCTAGCACCATCAACAATAAAACTACGGTAATTAGCTACGAACTGGCATCGCCCCAAAAAGTAAAACTAGCACTGTATAATGCCAATGGACAATTGGTAAAATGCTTAATTGACGAACAACAACTCTCAGGAAAACATACCGTATTATTAACGGGCATAGAACTACAACAGGGCATGTATATTTGCCGCCTAGAAACAAACACGGTTAGTGTTAGCGAACAAATTACCATTATAGACAAGCAGTAAAACCCTTTAAAACTAACAGGCACAAACCACTTATTTTTAGTACTTTAATAGCACCTATCTCTTGTAATAATTTAAGTAAACACAAATTATATTTTCCATAATTTATATCAAAATGAAAATAAATAACGATAACCAAATCCTACTACTCGCCCTACTCGCTCTCCTCCCCCTCCATTTACTTAGCATCCAAAATGCTAGGGCCTGCGACGATACCCAAAGTGAATTGGTTATGCATATTATTGCCGACAACTATCCACAAGAAAATAGTTGGGAAGTATATAATGAAAATGAAGAATTAATTTTCTCCAATTTTTTTGACGAACAAGTAGAAGTCTACGACACGGTTTGTATCAGCAATGCAGCATGTACTATTTTTACGATGATTGATAGTTATGGCGATGGCATGTGTTGCAGTTTTGGGGAAGGCAGTTATACGCTTTATGTAGATGGCGAAATGATAGCAAGTGGCAGCGAGTTTAACAGCGCATCGCTAGTTCCAATGAATTGTCCGCCTGGCGAATCCTGTTTGTCGGCTTATCCGGTAGAAGAATTTGGCAACCTTACAACCCCTACTGATTTAAACGATACTTGGTATGTTTTTACTGCCGACACCACAGGTCAGTATTTATTTAGCACTTGCGATTTAGGCAATGGCTGCGAAACCGCTTTGTGGATATACGATTACTGCCAAGATTTAGATTGGGACGACTCGCCAGAAGGAGCGATTTACTTTGCCCAAAAAGGATGCGACGAAGGCATCGCCTCCTTAAACCCCATATTACAGGATGGACAAACTTACTACTTACGTGTGGGCGATGTAGCAGGAAATTGTGAAGGAACAGCTATTAACTTTACTTTCGATTTTATAGGGGCAATTATTGGTTGTATGGATCAGGCTGCTTGTACCTACAATCCTTTAGCAACTATTTCTGATACAACGGATTGCGTTTATTATCCCGACCCAGCCTGTCCCGACGGGCTGCCCGATTTAATGGTATTAAGTGATGTAGTTGCCAACACGCTGCAAGTAAGTTTAAGAGATAATGAGGATGGCTGCGCTATTGAGGAAGGCTGTTTGGCAGGATATGGTGCTAGAGAAATTTTAGAGTTTGCTACCCACATCGAAAATATTGGCGATGCCGATTATTATATCGGACAAACGCCTGCCAATGTAGAAGACGATCCCTTGGAACATCAATGGGAATGGGACCCTTGTCACGGACACTGGCACTACGAAGGTTATGCCGAATATTTGCTATACGATGAACAAGGACAAGCTCTGCCTGTTGGTTTTAAAAATGGTTTTTGTGTAATGGATTTAGATTGTAGTATGCAAGGAGGGGATGCAAAATTTGGCTGTGGCATTCAAGGAATTTCGGCGCAATGTGGCGATATTTACTGGGTAGGATTAGACTGCCAATGGATTGATATTACCGATGTTGCGGAAGGCAATTACACCCTAGTAGTAAGAGTAAACTGGGATAAAAGCCCCGACCTACTCGGTCGCCCAGAATCGAATTATGCCAACAACTGGGCGCAAGTATGCATTAACCTTACCCGCGACGATTTTGGTGCGGCCGCTGTAAATGTTGTAGAAGCTTGCAACCCTTATTACGATTGCGCTGGCGAAATTTATGGCGCAGCCCAATTGGATTGCACAGGCGAATGTGCAGGAACCGTTCTAACTGGCGACCTCAATGCCGACGGCTTGCAAGACCTTAGCGATATGAGCCTATACATCTCTAGCATACTCGACAACACTACAGAAGTAAGCACTTGCAGCGACTTAAATGCCGATGAACAAATTAGCATAACCGATGCCGCCCTAATGCTAGCCTGCCATCACCAAAACACAGAAATTCCTGACAGTGTGGAGGTAGTAAACGATTATTGCACCTACCCCATCAGCATTACCAATCCAAACGATCATGTGCATTTTCAAATTGGCCAAGTAGACCTTGATAACCAAACTATTGAAATCGACTTTTTACATCCCTACAATCATATTGCTGCCTACCAATTTCAAATTTCGGGACTCGACATAAGCATCGTAGAAACCATCCTAGAACAGGAAGACCTTTTAATGCAAACCGAATTTAATGAAACTGGAACCATTATTGGTATTGCCATGAATTATGTTCCCATCATGAAAAATGAAGACTACACCCCTAACCTCCGAATTCATTATGATGCATTTACGGCCAATGAGGTTTGTATAGAAAGCATTACCGCTGTTGTAAACAGCGATTACGAAGAAACCGTTACCTATATTAGTGGCAATTGTTTACAATTAACAGGACTGGATAAGGTAAACATTAACCTATTAAAGGTAAAGGCATTTCCTAATCCATTTAAGGATGCTACACATATACAATTTGCAAATCCTAACAATCATCCTTTTAATTTAAGCATTAGCGATATTAGTGGAAAAATGATTTATCAAAAAAATAAACTAAGGGGTAATTATATAAAACTCTCTAAAAAAGATGCGGCACTTAGCACAGGAATTTACCTTTATCAATTAACGAGTAATGGTATTACTTATACAGGGAAATTGGTGGTACAATAAGTAACGATAAAAAATAAGGTAATGAATAACAATTATAATTGTAAACACTGCCAACATAAATTTAAAGGAAACTACTGCAATAAATGCGGGCAAAAGGTGTTAAAAAAACGCCTTGATATACGTTTTTTATTAACCGATTTACTAGACAAAGTTTTTAATATTAAGGGCGGATTAGTAGCAAGTACCATTGCCCTAGCTAAAAACCCGGCAGCGGTTAGCAAGCAATATATTTACGGCAATACCAAGCAGTATTTTAATCCATTTAAATACCTATTGTTGTTTACAGCTATTATTACTTTTTTAGCAGTTAATGTAGGTGCAGGCTTAGAACTAAACACCCCCGAACTTCAAGATACTTTGCAAGAGGAAAGCAATACAATTAGCCTCCGTTTTATTGATGGGCTTAATGCATTTAGCGAAAAACATCGCAGTATTGTTTTTTTACTAGCATTGCCTTTTTACGCCCTTTTATCTTTTTTTCTATTTAAAACGCCTCCCTATAATTTTGCCGAGCACCTTATTTTTTACACCTATATACTAGGCTTCTTAAATTTTTTATTGTTATTATTCCTTCCCCTCATTAGTTTGGTTGGTTATTATGGTATTTATGTTTCTTTAGTATTCAGCATTTTAAGTATTATTTATTTTGTGGCGGCCATACTCCGTTTTTTTAATGGTAAAAGATGGCAGCTTATATTAAAAGGATTCCTCACTTTTGTTATTACAGATAATATTACTCGCCTAATTATTTTTGGCATTTATCTTGCATTAACCAACCAACCTTAGTATTTTTGCGCTCTTTTTTTTCATTAGCAAAATTTATATATCGTGGATATAATTTCAGTAGTTAGTATATTAGGATGGGCAGGTGCAGTAATTGGCTTAGTTGCCTATTTTCTATTGTCCGTAAATAAAATGAGTGGTACTTCGTTGCAGTACCAAACACTTAATATTACTAGTGCCATTTTAGTATTTACCAACTCCTTTTACCACGGTGCTTATCCGTCGGCAATGGTTAATGTAGTTTGGGTATTTATTGCTTTGTTCTCGATTTACTATTTTAGTGGGCAACAAACAAAAAGGATGAAGTAAGCACACACATCTATAAATAATATTTTTAACAAATCAAAAATCATGAATAAAAACAGCACTCGAAACTTATTGAAAATTGTTAAAGAAATTTGCCAAGCCAAAAACATCACCTGCTCCTTCCTTTCCGAAAATTGGATTATTGAATTAGCATACCAAGGCATACATAAATATATTTTCGGCTATAATTTTGAGCTAAATTCCTCTACCTCACAAATGGTAGCCCAAGATAAATGTGCCACTTCTATTATTCTTAAAAAGAAAAATGTTCCAGTAGTAGATCATCAACTTTTTATGAACCCAAAAATTCATCCGTTTTTTGATGGCAAGGGAAACTGGGAAGAGATGATGCTTTTCCTACAACAAAACAAGCATAAAATTGTATGCAAACCCACAAATGGTACTGGCGGAAATAGCGTATCTATCATTACCAATCCCACAGATTTAGAAATTACCGTACACGACCTATTTAAAAAACATCGCTCTATTGCATTGTCTCCATTTTATGAAATAGAACAAGAATACAGAGTAATTGTATTAGATAAAGAGGCATTAATTATATACTACAAAGAAATACCTTTTATTGTTGGAAATGGTGTTGATACTTTATATCAGTTAATGAGCCAAGAATTTTCCCCCGAAGAATTAAAAAAATTAAATAGTAAATCCTCTTCTATGAATAATTTTTTTGAGGTGCTTCCAGAAGGAGAAAAATTCACTTTTCATTGGAAACACAATTTAGGTTTAGTTGCCAAGCCAATAGTTATTACCCCTACAGAAACCCGTTTTAACGAATTATCAAAATTGGCGGTTGCTGCTTGTGCTGCCATTAATATTCGCTTTGCGTCTGTTGATATTATAGAAGTTAATGGTGCTTATAAAGTTTTAGAAATTAATTCGGGCGTAATGACCGAAAGTTTTTCTCGTTCTTCTGAAACTGCCTACAATTCGGTTAAAAACATATACCAAAAAGCAATAGCAAAAATGTTTGAAGATAAATTTTAAAGGCAGCATTATTTACAAAAAAAACATACGTAAAAAAGGGATTATCTAGCAGCTTTTCCTACTAAACAATCCCCTTTATTCTTTTGCATATCGAATAATATACTCAACCACATCGGGTTTTGTGCAAATAGTTATTGAAGTTTACATCAAGCGACACGCTTGACCATGCTGCCCGTTCCAGTCAACACCAGCATATAAAAAATTTTAAATTCTAAATCTTCGATCCTAAATTTTAAATGAAACACCTCCTTACATTCATCAGAAAAAAATCAAATATCAAAATTCAAAATTCAAAAATCCAAAGCTTAAGAATCAAAACTCAAAATCCCTTCCTCCACATGCTGCGTAGTAACTTCTCGTTTCAACTGCTTCGTATAAAGCCCGTAGTAATGTCCTTTTTGGCGCATCAATTCTTTATGCGGCCCATCTTCAATAATTTTACCCCCTTTAATCACCAAAATCCTATCGCAGTTTTTAATCGTCGATAAGCGGTGAGCAACAATAATGGCGGTACGTCCTTTAATCATTTTTTCGATGCCTTTTTGGATGCGGGCTTCGGTCAACGTATCAATAGAAGACGTTGCTTCGTCCATGATGAGGATGCGTGGATTGGTGAGTAAGGCTCTAGCAAAAGAAATCAATTGCTTCTCCCCTGTCGATAATTTATCCCCTCCATCTCCTACTTCTTCGTCTAGTCGTTTACCAAATTCGGCAGCACCTACTAGGGTAAGCGTTGCAATCATCTCTTCATCTGTAGCTTCCTGGTTACCATACCTAATATTGTCTCGCAAAGTACCAGAAAATAAATGGGGCGTTTGCAATACAACTCCTAACTGACTTCTAAGGCTCTGAATAGTTTTGTCCAGATAATCCTCGCCGTCAATTTTTAATGCACCGCCTGTGGGTTCGTAAAAACGACCTACTAGGTTGGTAATCGTGGTTTTTCCTTCCCCCGTTGCGCCAACCAATGCAATTGACTGACCTGCTTGTATATGTAAATTCATATCGCTTAAAACGGGCTTGTCTTTTACATAGCTAAAGTCTAAATGGTCAAATGTTATTTCGCCTTTAATTTCGGCAAAAGGCGTTGCGCCTGCTTTGTCTACAATGTCGGCTTGTTCATCAATGAGGCTAAAAATACGTTCGCCTGCCGATAAACTACCTTGTGCCATCGCATAAAAACGAGCAATATCTAATATTGGTACAAATATTTGGGTAGCGTAGCCAAAAAATGCAGCTAATACCCCAACCGTAATTCCTGCGGGAACATCTACCGCCATTTTTCCACCCAAAAATAATACGAGTGCGGCAGCTACCGAGCCAATAAAAATAACCATTGGCAAATACATCGCCGTATAAAACGATGCACTAAAGGATGCCCCTCGCATTTTATCGCTGATATCTTTAAATTCTGTGCTTACGCGGGTTTCTTGTGCAGTAATTTTGTTGACTTCTACCCCATTAATATGCTCGGCGTAATTGGCGGTTACTTCGCTGTTAAGTTTACGGGCTTTACGAGAATAGGTTAAAATAAGCATCCTAATTTTCACCGAAATTAACACCAAAAACGGAATGGCAATCAATACAATTAATGCCAGTTGCCAGTTGTAGAAAAACATAACGCTGAGGCAGGTAAAAATCATGGTAAAGCCCCAGATAACATCTAAAAAGCCCCACGAAATTAACTCGGTAACTCGCTCCGAATCCGAACTGATACGAGATAATAACCAGCCCGTAGCAGATTTATCGTAGTACGAAAACGAGAGTTCTTGCAATTTGGCAAATAGCTGTTTCCGCAATCGAAACATTACGTGCTCTTGTATTAAACCTGCACAGCGAATAAAAAAGTAAACGCCTATTATTTGTATAATGGCATTCATAGCAAAGTAGCCAATGTACCAGTATAAATTGGTGTATTGTACATTCGGGTCTACTCCTTGCGCTAGTGCGGTTTGGTAATCGCTTACGGCAGGCGTAATTACATTGTCTAAAAAGTACATCCAAATTAATGGAAAAATAGCATCACTTAAGCCTACTACCATTACGGCCAGGACAAAACCCCAAAACCATTTTTTATGATGCAGTGCGTAAGTGAACAGCCGTTTTAAAAAGGGCCATAATGCCCCCTTATCGGTAAATTGTTTATCTTGTAATTGTGACATGATTTTGTTTTTAGTGGCCAGTTTTCTGCTGGCGATTGTTCCCACAAAGGCTCACGGAGTTTTTCACTAAGTTGCACGAAGTTCTTTTGGCTTCGCCGTTTCCTTTTATTAGTAAAATAACACCTTTAAAGCCTGTGGGTGTTTAGTTTGTTTCAGACCAGTTTTTATACTGGCGCTTGTTCTAATAATCCCGAGTCAGTTGATATGCTGACGATTTTGTTTAGTGCCAGCTTTCAGTAGTCAGGGGTTAGTTTTTATGCCTACTTAAGCCGGGAGGCTTTATGCCCGTTACGCTCCAGCCAGGAGGCTGGACCGGGCAGCAGTAAGTACATTGGTAAATTTTAAGGATAGTTTTAGATAAGGCATGTCCATACCCTCTACCAACTACCCTCTACCAACTACCAACTACC
>JAHDBT010000762.1 GCA_020630215.1 Bacteroidota bacterium | reverse complement strand
CCGTAAAACAAGTACCCGATGCCGATGGCCGACGAGTAGAAATTGTTTGTAATAATTGCGATGGACATTTAGGACACGTTTTTGTTGGCGAACGTTTTACCGCCAAAAATACCCGTCATTGCGTTAATTCTATTTCTATGCGTTTTGTGTTGGAAGGACAAAGTTTACCAGATTTCATAAAAAAATAAATTCAACTTATCGAATAAAACACCTTTACACTAATTTCTAATTAACGGATTTTTTTCCGTTTCAAAATTATCCATCTATGTTTAATTATATTGCAATATGCTTGGCTTGGGTCGCTATATCGTACACCTCTTGTACTACGATGGTTGCCAATCAGGGTCAATCGCAGCAGGATAGCAAACTAGGGCAACAGGAGCAAAGCATAATAAAAAATGCAAGCGAACAAGGCCTAGAAATTGCTACTTTAGGTGCAGGATGTTTTTGGTGTGTAGAGGCTGTTTTTCAAGAGTTAAAAGGAGTAGAAACCGTTGTATCTGGTTATACCGGCGGCGAAATAGACAATCCTTCTTACAAAGCCGTTTGCAGCGGTACAACAGGCCATGCCGAAGTAGCTCAAGTTACCTTTAACCCCAGCATCATCACCTTCGATGAAATACTGGAAGTTTTTTGGACCACACACGATCCTACTACCTTAAACCGACAAGGTTACGACACAGGCACACAATACCGTTCGGCTATTTTTTACCACAACGATACACAAAAAACAATTGCCGAACGCTCTACTAAACAAGTTGCCCCACATATATGGAACAACCCTATTGTAACCGAAATTAGTCCGATTGGCAAATTTTACGCCGCCGAAAATTATCACCAAGATTATTACGAACTCAATCCTAATCAAGGATATTGTAAGGCGGTTATCAATCCTAAATTGTCCAAATTTAGAAAAAAGTTTGCACACAAACTTAAAACTGCCGAGTAGTATTTAATACTGCTCCCCCATACATTTTTTTCCTAAATAATTGTTTTTACTTACGCAATTATCCAAGCATTACTTAATACCTTTTGCTGTGGAAAGGAATCCCCTTTCCCAAAATTAAAAAAAACAATCTTAAATAATCATCTAATTCTCCTATTATGAATAATCATGCAAATTTAAATTTTTTAGATAAAGTCCAACTACAGGAAATTTTAAGTTCTGAGTCGATTGCACAAATGAAAAATAAACCAGAAGTAAAAAAGCTCCAAAAAGGCGATTTTATTTATTTCCCTAACGACACCTCTAACAAGGTTTTTTACATACAAAAAGGACGGGTAAAAATTGGTACCTACTCGGATGATGGCAAAGAAATTATTTTGGATATTTTAGAAGATGGCGAACTGTTTGGCGAACTAGCTCTTATTGACGAAAAACTAGAACGAGGTGAATTTGCACAAGCAATGGGAGAACTCACCATTTTAGTAATGCCAGTAGCACTGATACGAGAACTAATGAGTATACATAAAGGATTGAGCCTGCAAATTACCCAAATGATGGGCAATAAATTGGTAAAAATGCAACGCCGCCTAGAAAGCCTCGTGTTTAGAGATGCTCGCTCTAGAATTGTAGAATTTTTACACAACCTAGCAGAAGATAAAGGACAACAAGTAGGTTTTGATACGCTGGTAAAACGCTTTTTTACCCACCAGGAAATTGCCAATCTAACGGGTACTTCCCGACAAACGGTAACCACTATTCTTAACGAACTAAGAAACCAAAACCTTATTTATTTTGATCGTAAAAGACTGTTAGTACGTGACCTTAAACAACTAGCAGCAGAGATAGTATAAGCTAAGTGAAATGAAAAAAATAAACTCC
>JAHDBT010000206.1 GCA_020630215.1 Bacteroidota bacterium | reverse complement strand
AACTGGTTTGCTTTTAAACATTTCGTATGTTTTTATGAAACTATTAAGTGGAAGGCTACTATTTAATTCATTTTCTCGTTATTAATACGAAAATAGTTATTCTCAGCGAGAAAACCGAATTTTGCTGTTTTTTTTTAAAGCGTACTTCTTTAAATCGTTGATTATTAATTGTTTATGATGTATAAATGCGTTTTGCTCTTAAAGAAAGCCCGATAAGCTTCCTTTTTTACCCTCTTTTTTTTATCTAAAAAAGCCGTAATTTGCTGTTAGGAGTTCTACTATTAAAAACTTTATGGCATTGTATTTTGGTAACTCCTTTCATCAATCCAAATGTTAATTTTATAAAATCACACAATTATGAAATCAAAATCAATACATTTACTTATAATAGTAATTGGGCTAATAGGTCTTAGTAGTGAATTTGCTTATGGACAAAAATTTCCTGTTATAGAAAATCTTAAACCTATTGTTGTTGATATTGTTATTTTTAATACAACAATACAGTCGGGTAATAATGTTTTAGCAGCAACGGTAACAGAAACAGGTTCTGATAATGGTACTTCTTCTGCTCAAACTAATGGAGGAACAAATAGTACTACTAACTCGAATTCTGATGTAGATGATTTACCCGATACTGGTTCTGTAACGCATACTGCAAACTTAGAAGATAATAATTCAACTACAACTACAACCACTACAAGTGTTCCCAACCGCCCAGATGATGATTTTGATGATGATTTTGTTAGTGGTACTGTTTCTTCTGTAATTGGTGACAACACTTTAGAGGAAATGGTAAGTATTTATCCAAATCCAGTACGAGATGTAATTTATATTGACGCACCGCTTAATAGACCTGTAAGTGTTACTATTATCAATATGTTAGGGCAAGTTGTTTATCAAAAAAACTACAATAGTTTTCATCAAACACAGGTGGAAGTGTCGCATTTACACAAAGGGATTTACCTGTTAGAAATTAAAACAGACAATAAATCGCTAATACAAAAAATACAGATTGCTAGATAGCCCCCAATTATCAGCACCTTTTAACAATGGTGAGGTATGTAATCATATCCTTTGAGTAAAAGCCAACACTTGTACTTATTGGGAAAGCATACTAAACTGGATTAAGAGGATAACGTATTAAGTCCCCCTAAATCACCCCTAGTTCGCTTGGGGTGATTTTTTTATTTTTAAGCCTAAATAAAAAAACAATTTTTGCCTTTTACCAAAGAACAACAACAACTCGAAAAATGGAGCCGTTTTCATGCAGCACTTATGTTATTAGCTGCGGCACTAACCTTGCTACTAGCAACCACTTCCTTTCTAGCATTTTTTGCCATCGTCTCTTTAGTCGTTTTTTTTTATACAAACCAAAACGCTTGGCAAGGCAATGGCTTTTTAGGAGGTATTGCCAATTGGATAACCCTCGCACGTATTGGCACTATTATGCTACTTTGTTTGCTACATGCACAAATACCTTTATTGCTAATAGGAGCACTTGCCCTCTTAATTGTAGCAAGCGACGGGTTAGATGGCTACCTAGCTCGTAAATTTAGTTTGCAAACTTATTTTGGTGAATATTTTGATAAAGAAACAGACGCTTTTTATGTGTTTGCTATGAGTTTATTGGTTTATGATTATGACCTTGCTGGATGCTGGATTTTGCTACCTGGTTTACTGCGTTATTGGTATGTATTAGCACTTATTTACTTTAAACCGCCTCAAAAAAAGGAAAGCCGTTCGTTTAAAGGACAAACAATTGCGGTAGTGATGATGATTAGTTTAGGAGCTTGTTTTATTTTACCAACTTTTATTTACTTGCCCGCCTTAGTTGTTGGCAGCCTTTTAATTGTGTATTCTTTTACCCTTAGCTTTTTAGGGATGGTGAAAAAATAAAGTCCTTTTCTTACTCGATAAACTTGTCTATATTTGTAAATGCTTCCAAAATCTACCACAATTGTACCTAAAAAAAAATCGATATTTTTGTTTTGGGGATTATTTGTACTCCTCAACTTGCTCTTATTTCTGCCCGATTATTTACTAAACATTGATCGTGCGGCTTTTCTTACCTTACCCAATAGCACCTCCCTTAAAGGATGGGCAAACTGGCTATTAGGACGCAATAATGCGGATGTATTTAGACTAAGCGCAGAGTTTGGTTTAATTACTTTAATACTGCTGCTGTTTAAGCCTTCTAAATGGTTAAAACGCTTATCGGCTATTGGCTATTTATGCTTGTTTTATTACCATGCTTACTATGCCTTTTCTCTAAAAATGTTTAACCAACATCCCTATTTCAACAACGATTTTGTGCTGGCCAAACAGATACTTCCTGTCTTTTTAAATGAATCCTTAGATAATGCGCCTTTCTTATTGGTTATCAGCATTTTAGCTTTGCTAATGTTAAGTTTTACTTTGTGGAAAATACTGCATAAAATGTTTGCCTGTTTACCCAATAAAGCCCTAGGAAATTACCACCATTGGATGCATAAAATAGCAGGCGTTTTATTGTTGCTGTTTTTGCTGTTGCCATCAGGTATTTATGCATTTAAAAAACAGTATGCTGATAAAAATAAAGGGCTAAGGTGGACGACTTCGCTCGTTAAAAAAAGCCTGTTTATGCCTAAAGGG
Source organism: Bacteroidota bacterium (assembly GCA_020630215.1). Classification (GTDB taxonomy): domain Bacteria; phylum Bacteroidota; class Bacteroidia; order Chitinophagales; family UBA2359; genus JAHDBT01. The sequence continues at coordinate 8,866 of JAHDBT010000206.1, read as the reverse complement.
ATAGATATGTCGGATGATGGGAAGCTCCAAGTTTACCAGGAGTATGTGCAAAAAAAACTCGCCCAAAAGCCCAATATTTACCTAATTGCAGTAGAGTCGTATGGGCGTATTATTACCCAAATTCCAGATGTTAGCCCAACTTATTTTAATAAAATGCAGGCTATTGAAACAAAGCTGCAAAATACAGGATGGCATAGCACCTCTGCTTTTAGTACCTCAACCATTGCAGGTGGACGTTCGTGGCTGGCCTTTACCACTTTACTAACGGGTTTACACATTAATAATCAGCCTCAATTTAACGACTTGCTAAATAAAGAGACTTCATATCCACATTTAACACGCTACCTCAAAAAACAAGGTTACCATACCTACCGCATGAAAACAATGAGTAACCAAAAAGAAAGTACACCAATTTCGTATGCGCTAACAGATAGGTTTTACGAGTTTGATACTTGGATAAAACACAAAGATTTGCCCTATAAAGGGTTTCAATACGAACCAATGTTTGGGGGCATTCCCGACCAATTTGCAATGGGGTATTTACAAGAGGAAATTGTAGACCCTACCCAACCGTTGTTTTTGTTTTTTATTACCATGGGTTCGCATGGCCCGTGGTACCCGCCACCACCTGTTGTAGCAGATTGGCGCACGCTTAATCAAATAAAACAAAATCCCTTAGACAGCACTCGTACCGATGCCTACCTGAAAGGTACAGGGCAATTACGCAAACGCTACGAACGCAGTATTTACTATGAAATGGATTTTTTAACACACTTTATTACACAGCAAGCAGATAGTAATAGCATTTTTATTTTAGTAGGCGACCATCAACCACCTAATTTAACTGCTGGCGAAAACTTTGATACGCCTATACATGTTATTAGTCAAAACAAAGCCTTTATAGCAGCATTTAAAACTTACGGTTTTGAGGAAGGAATGCGTATTACAAAACTAAAAGAGAAAGCAGCCATGAAGCACGAAGGTTTTTACTCTTTATTGATGCGCTTTTTATTACAAGAGTATGGGGAAGAAGGGCAGACATTGCCCCAATATTTGCCAGATGGGATTAAGTAGTAGGACTAGTTTTTTAGGATTTTATCCCGTTCACTAATCCCAAGCCATTTCCTGTTTTAATCTTTTGCTAACACTGGCTGCTCCTAAACTATTTACATGGTCATAGTCTAAAAAATCAGGAAGTGTTAAAGGCATTTGCCCATAATCCTTTAAGTTTACATTGGGCAAGGAAACAAGTTCGGTTTTTAAATCCTCAAAATAGTGCTGTATACTACTAGGGATATTTTGAAAATAGCTAGGATGTACGGGCGCATTGACCAAAACAACCTGTATGTTTTTTTGTTGACAAAGGGCAATTATTTTTTCTAAATAAACTTTTGATGTACTAGAGATGCCAATAAATTTGCTAGTATCTTGTGGGGAATAATAATGGCGATGAATGATTTTTTTTAAGCTCGATGATTTCATAATGCTACCATTACTTTGAGGATAATATCCAATATAGGGGTGGTTAATTGCAGTTGTTGTTTGCCGTTTTGTTAGGTAATAATTTTTAAGGTAATTGCCATTAGGGAGCAAGTAATGATGTGCGAATCTGCCAATATATTTATTATAGTCGATAGGGAGTTGTTGCAATTTTGGGTAAGATATTAAAGGGTAGTAGCGGTCGAACATATTTTTAGCCCAGCGTTTATCTTTAAGTTTAATATCATTAAATGCAGACAAATTATGGGGGGAAAAACCTACAATAAGTGTACGGATGCTAGGATTGTGAGGAAGCAGGTACGCTAATTTGTAATAACTAATAATATAAGGCTCGGCATTCATTGCTATATTTACACTGTTGCCAATTATTTGCGGATCGATAGCACAATTAATATGAGAATCACCTAAAATAAGTTTAGTAGTTAGGGGAGGAGTTTGGTAAGGAGTATTACTTATTAAATAACTATTAAATTGATAGCATAGTAGCGAAAAAATGCTTAATAAACTAATAAATATCATTAATTTTACTAGGAAGTATTTCATGTAAATTTATCTCAAATGTTCAATTGTTTCTAAAAAACTAAATAACCATTATGAAAAAGTTAAAACTTATAATTTTTATAAAAGTAACGATATTACTTTTGGTATGCTATTTTTGGATGACTATTTAACGTTAGCTAGAGATTAAAAACGAAGCAAATAGTTCACCAGTCACTGAGCATAGCCGAATGCGCCGTACTGACCGAAAGGGGTTTCTGCTAGTGATAGACTATTGATTACGAGTAGTTTATGTTGCACATCTAATCTCTAGTTCACATTATTTAGTGAATGCGGAATAATAACAATAAAACAGCCTATTGCAAACAAATATATTTGCAATAGGCTGTTTTTGATCAAATGAAAGTCGTTTGGTATTCACTTAAATCAACTTTTTTTACTGTTGTCTATTTTTTTAAAATATTAAGACTTCGGGTTTTGCCAAACAGCTCAATTGATTTTTTATTGTAAGCGGCAGCGGCTTCTTCGGGTGTATCGAAAAAACCAAGATCAAATTTCTTTTCACCTTTGTATAAAACGGCTCTAAATTTATTGCGTTCTTTACTAACTCCTCTATACCCAGTACTATTAAATTGTTTTTTAGTATTTCTAACAGCTACCGAACGAGAAACCCATTCTAGGTTTTCTAAACGACAATCGAGTTTATTACCATTCTTAATACTCACATACAGCTTTGTTGGTGATTCGGGTATTTCGATAAACTTTTCGGCAATATAGCGATGTAAATAAATCGTTTCATTTTTATAGCCCCCATCTTTTAAGGGATGGTTTTTTTGAAAAAAAGCATATCCGCTAGAATGTATACGTAAATTGTCTAAAAAATTAAGCGCTTTTAAATAGGGCTTATTTAGTAAGTACTCGTACACATCTGCATTTACATGAGCATATTGTTCCGAGTTTTTGAGTTTTATTTTATAAATCATTTTATGCGATTCCTATTTTATTAAAATATTAATTTTAATCATAAGTAGACAAAATACATTTTGTCTACTTATAGTTTTGTTGTTAATTGATTGAATTTATTGAAGGTTTAAATGATGCTAGGTTATAATTTGCTGATACCTAATTAGGAGGGTTTGCCCAATTTAGAATAAGACAGCAATATTATACTTTTAATATATTGCGAAGTATATTAAAATGGAGTGGACTAAAAATTAGTTTGTTTAGTGAAAATGCTAAGGTGGCAAGCTTGTTGTTATGAGCAAGAAATTGTTTGGTTTCATATTATATTAGTTTTGAAAAAATGAACACTATTGACTAAATTGTAAGGGGAAGAATAATTGTATAAGCACATATTACAGGGAATACTTCCTCTAAAAAGGCGGCTAGTTGAAGAATAAGTATCATTTACTAGTTGTTATTACTACTCCTTGTATAGTAAAATAGACAGATACTATGCAAATTGCTAGTTTAGCATTGCATTAATAGCTAATTAATGTCTATCTCTAACCAAATCAAAAGAATGATTTATGGTTAGGGATGGATAATACAATAAGTTATGAAATTTATACTCAGGATAAGTATAAATGCTCAAATTATTTTGCATCCGTTATTTAGGACAAGGCATAGAAAGCCCCTTGTGTATTGTTGATTTACTGGGTTGTTGTGTTTAGCTGAAGGGAGTTATAGCAAATATATGCATTATTCACTAAAAAAACAGAAAATTTAAGAAATAATCTAATTATAAAATCAAATTAAACTATACTAATAATTATAAGTAGCTTACTTATAAGCAAATTATAGGTTATGAGGTGCTATTAAATTTTATAAATTGCTTGTTGTTTTATGGTTAATTATTGCTTGGGGGTTATATGCTATAACAATAAGCACAAAAATCAGTCCAATTTTATATGACTAATTTGATTAAGTATATCATACACAAAAGCATTCATTACATTTTTATTAGCATTTGTGTTAATCCTTTCCACGCTTCTTAATTTCACCTCTTGTGTTTCTATATTAAAAACAAGTGCGAAAAAGTAGGTGTCATGTGCATGAGTTATTTTGTTATAAATAAAAGGTATAAAGCCTATAATAGTACTAAGTAATAATAAATCCTGACTAATTTTGCCTCTGTTTCTTAAAGATGCTGCGCCTATCCAAACAAAGTTAGTTGTTCCATATTTTTCTTTTAATGCGGTTACTTTTGCTTTGTCGTAGGTATGTATTTCTATATTTTTATGGTTAAGCCTTTCCGAAAACCAAGTATTTAAAAACGATAAGTCGTTTAAAACATCCATATCATTTGTTTTTAAGTTCATATTACTCAGTACACTTACATCTAAGTTAAGCAAATCGGCATTTTGGTTTATGCCTTGTATTAAGTCGAGCCGCTTATTTTCTGTTTTTAAAAACCGAATGGGATCTTTTTTTCTGTTGTTAATTACATAAAATCCAGGGTTTACTATCACCGCTTTTTTTATGTTTTTTTCCTCATTTTTAGAAGCAAGTTTTCTTTTTTTATTACTTGGTTTGGCATTTCTATATGCGGTTTCTTCCTTTTTAAATTGTTCTACAAAGCTATCGTCTTTCAGTAAATCTACTAGTGCATATTTAGCTAAATCATCGAGGTTAACTTCTGCTTCGCTTTTTTCTTTTTCTGGTTCTGTTGTTGTTTCATCTGCTGTTTGTGTAGGCTTGTTTTTTGGCTTACTAGGTTTAGGTGCAGTTGCGTAATCGGCCAAACTTGGTTCGTAAAAAGCAACAAATTCTTTAATCAAATCATCATAAATAATGGCTACCTCCTCGTCTTGCGGAAACTTTGCTTTCATATCCCAAGCGTGAAGTAAACTTAGCAATAAAATTTCCTCCCCATTCATTCCTTCAAATATATAATTTACTTTGTCCACCTCACTCTCTGCCAAATCTTCTCTTACCTCTGTATAATCGTACAAATCTCTATTAGCGTATTTAGCTATTGCATATAGCGATTTAAGCAAAGTGATGTTTAAATACCTACTATCAGGATCGGATTGCATGAGTAAAAAAAGATGATAAATGGCTGTTTCATATTGTAAATTGCTTAAATAAAGTTGTGCTATTTCGTAGCGAGCTATTTTTTGTACCTTCAAAAACTCTGCTTCCGAAACAATAAACTTTTGAGTGCCTTTAAATTGGTCTGCATTTTTTTTTAGTTCTGCGGTTATTTTCTCTTTTCGTTTAAATACATTTGGATGCGAACTATACTCATCATCATAATTTTCATCTATTTCTACTTTGGCAATGCTATCTAAAATAAAAGCTTTAGGAAAAACAAAATGTTCTTTTTCTAGGAAAGATTCGTCGAAGGGTATATTATCGAAAGGTAAATGAGCATATAAAAGTACATCAAAAGTGGTTATTATTTCCTTATAACTATAATCTGTTTTAGCAAAATAAAACAAGCCACTTAAATCGGCCTCTAGCTCTATTTCCTTTGAGTATTTTGCTTTGGCTAAAAATCGTTGTTCCACACTTTGGGTACGGCTTACAGAGGAGGCGTTTTTATCAATTTTTAAATTTTGTTCATATCGTTCCATTCCGTGTTCCTCTACATAATGCGAAATTTCGTGCGAAAGAATATAAGCGAGTTGTGCTTCATTTTCGAGTTGTGCTAACAAGCCCATGTTAATTAAAACAATTCCATTAGCGGTTGCAAAAGCGTTTGTATGAGGCGATTTAACAATATAAAAGCGTAGTTTTTTTCGCAATAAAGGTGCCTCTTTTAGCACTTGGTCGGCTACTTTGTTTACATAATTACCCAGCACATCATTGTACAAAACACTACCGCTTAGTAGTAGTTCGTCAATCATAAAGTTTGTTTTCAACAAAAAACGTTCTTGATCTTTTCTATCTAAAGGATTGGTTTCTACCGCTATTTTTTGTCGTTCCTCTTCGTATTTTTGGGACGTGAGCTGCAATAATTCGGCAGGAATTTGTCCGCTAGAACGCAGTGTTTCGTAATGATTAAAATCTTGAGCCTTTAAAGAGAACGATAGCAACAAAGATAGGCTAAAATAAAAAAGATAACAGGTGCTATTGATTTGTTTTGGAAGAATGGTAAGGTAATATAACATGTTTATAAAGGGTTTGTAAATTGTTTGGTAATACTTACGGAAGCGGCATTTTGTATTTTATAGTACCTTTATCCTATTGGTTTTGTCCGTTTACAGAAAAGATAAAATAAATTGATACCAAGATATTGGAAATAATTATTTTTTTTACTATCTCCGATTAATAATTTTAGATTAAAAGTTGCTAATAGGTTAAATCAGCCATTTTTTGAAGTATATTTGGGCATGTTTCCTTTGTCTAAGATTTTAGCTAATACTTTAAAGCGGCGAAGCGTAGCGTAGTCGTCTAAATACCATGTGCTAGGTATCCTCTACTAAAAAAAAGTGTAAACCACTCCTTGAAACATGCCTATATTTGTTACTATTGCTGTTTAAAAATATTCTTGCCTTGAAGCGTTTCAAATAAAAAAGTAAAACTATGTCTAATCAATTAACTTGTTTAATTACTGGCGGTTCTAGTGGTATTGGCTTTGAGTTAGCCAAACTATTTGCTAAAGATGGGTATCGCCTAGTTATTGTATCAAAACCTGCGGCAGAGTTGGTTAAAGCCGAACAATATTTTCAGCAGCATTATCCAGCAATAAGGATACTTACTTTGCAAAAAGATTTAAGTTTAAAACAATCCTCGTTTGAAGTATATGAAACGGTAAAAGCGCAAGGAATAAAGGTAGATGTGTTGGTAAATAATGCGGGTTTTGCAACCTATGGTTATTTTAACCAGATAGATGTGGAACAAGAGTACAATATGATACAACTTAATGTAGCGAATGTGTTTTTGCTAACGCGTTTGTTTTTAAACGATATGCTTGCACGTAATGAAGGACGTATTTTAAATGTAGCTTCTATAGCTGGATTTCAGCCAAGCCCTACGTTTTCTTGTTATGCGGCAACAAAAGCTTTTGTATTAAATTATTCTAGGGCAATTAGTTTTGAATTAAAAGAACGAAAAGCCAAAGTAAGCTTAACAACCCTTTGTCCACCTGCTACTCGTACGCCTTTTCAAAAAGCAGCAGGAATGCAAAACACCAATGTATTTAAAGGTTTTGGTACACTTGATGCAGACGTTGTGGCAAAGGCAGGTTATAAAGCTTTATTTAAAGGTAAAGCGGTAATTGTACCAGGTACAGGCATTGGGCTAATTAGCGATATGCTACGACGCACCTTACCCGCTGGACTACTAATGCGTATTGTGCGAAGCCAGTTAAAGTAATAGGAAAACAAAATGTAAAAGGTAGAAGAAATTTTTTCTCATTCACTAAAACGTTCTTTAGCAATGAGTAGCAAGTGCTTTATACTCAACCACCTCCCGTTTTGTGCAAATAGTTGTTTAAGTAACGTTTAAAAAATAAATCCGACAATTTGTACGTAGAGGTTTTGTGCTTAGACAAGGCGCAAAACGCAGCCATAGCCTAAGCTACGGCGAGTATTTGCAACGCAGGATAAGTGCAAAAGATCAAGTAGAAATGACGGATTTATTTTTTATGCGTTACTAAGTTAATATCAAGCGTCCTCGCTTGAGCCAAACGGGTTTCAAGTCTCCTGGCTTGTAGCAAAAAAGATAAAATGTTTTTTTGTTGCTACTCGCAATTATATTCCTTATTCGATATTCAAAAAAAGAAGGCAAATACTGAGTAGCAACCAATGCCCTTTATTCGTCTCCTTTTTTAGAAAAATTCCAATTACTAATGGCATCAAAATTATCTTGAATAGAAATGTGTTTAACACAATTATCTAAGGTGGTAACGGTATCTAATTCTACAAAATAAGCTTCAAAGGTTCTATCAATACGTATATGTTCATCATTTTGATAATCCCATTGTAGTTCGTCTTTACTTAGCTTTAGCACATCAAAAGTTTGTACGGCACTAAAAACAATGGGTGCGCCATTTTCACTAATTCCAGTTACATCAATCATCGGAAAATTAATAAAAGTAAGTGCCCACTTAGTTTTAGTACTGGCCTCCCAATACCAAGTATTGGTTTCCGACCAAAAGTTTCCGCCTACGGTTGTGCCGTCGGCATCATCAAAATAAAGATAATTACCAAAGCAGCGGTAAGTACCTGCTTTATCAATAGTTAATTCATAATCCATCTCAATTTCGTAGGCTTTAGAATCTCCCTCGCTTCCTTGCGAAACAGTAATGCTACTACTGAGCAAACTGTCTGCATACTCATCCAACCTACTTGTTTTTTCAGAAGTATAGCCTGCTACGTCGCTGGTATCACATTGTATAATATTAAAATCGGTAAAAATTTCAACATCTTTTACTTCGTCTAGGTTGTAAGTTGATAGTAACCAAGTGCCTGTTAATCGTTGATTACGAGTTTGCCAAGAAAACCAAGGATCGTCGGTTCCTCTTTTACAAGAAGTAAATGTACTACTAATAAGTAAACAAAAACTTAACCAAAGCCCTATAGTCTTAATATATTGGTTTTTCATGATGCTTTTTTTAATTTTTTAATCCTTTAAGGGACGGAGAATAAATAAGTGTCCGATTTTGAGGAAATATTTTTGTGCTAGACAAGGCGGCAAAATCCGCGTTACGCCTAAGCGTAATAAGGGTTTTGTCAACGCAGTATAGTGCAAAAAGATAAAGTCAAAACGGACCCTTATTTAGTTTGCGTTCCTAAGGGGATGGTGAAAAAATAAAATTACAAATTTCCGCAAAGAGATTTTCTAATAGACTAGTGACTCAAAACTTAAGTTCTTGATAACCCAAGCCTTGTCTTTTTTTCCTGCTACTGCGTTATTGCTC
>JAHDBT010000205.1 GCA_020630215.1 Bacteroidota bacterium | reverse complement strand
AAGCACAAAACCTCTACGTACAAATTGTCGGATTTATTTTTTAAACGTTACTAACTAAATATTTTTAATTTTTAAATCATTTTTTGCAGTATAAAAAGTGACTGCAAGCCTTAAATTTAATTTTTTATGAAAAACCTATTTTTATTGGTGCTCCTCATTTCAATAATAACAACAGGAACATCCGAAATTTTTGCACAGAATGTTAAACTTGGAAATCAAGCACTTAATGGTATTGACCCAGGTGCCAACAACAATGTTGGTGTTGGTAACAGCGCTTTAGAAAACTGTGGTGATGCTGATGGCAATATTGCACTTGGAGGGAAGGCACTAAAAGGAAACAAAGATAATATGCACTACAATATTGCTATAGGAATAATGGCATTAGAAGACAATAACTCTAGAGATAATATTGCTATTGGAAGAGAAGCACTTATGGGAAATAATGTGTCTAATCCTAATGCTGCTTCCTTAGCAATAGGACATATAGCACTTAAAGGCAATACTGGTTTAGAGAATGTTGCTATTGGACATAGTGCTATGGGAGGAACTACTACCGCTAGAAATGCAGGCGACCTAAATGTAGCTTTAGGAATACGTGCCTTGCAAGAAAATATAAAAGGTAATAGAAATGTAGCTATAGGTACAGACTGTCTTCAGGATAATACGGATGGTAATGATAATGTAGGCATTGGCTACAATAGTTTATCATTAAATAGTACAGGTATATCTAATACTAGTGTAGGTAATTATGCTATGTTGAGTAACGTTACCGGGAAAGAGAATACCGCAATGGGGTATTACGCTTTAAACAGCAATAAAAGCGATAAGAATACTGCTATAGGCGTTGCGGCTTTACAATTTAATGGAGTTGGATATCGCAATACGGCTATTGGCTATACAAGTATGAAGAGAAATACGACTGGAAATAACAATGCAGCATTGGGCTTAGGTTCGGCGCATGATAATACTACAGGCTCTCAAAATGTGGGTCTTGGTATGGATGCATTGCGAAAAAATGTGACTGGTTCAGACAATACCGCAGTTGGTTTTAGAGCTTATACTACTGGTAATAACACAAGTGGAGAACGAAATACTGCTGTTGGCTCTCATACGCTTTTAGTGAACAGTAATAAACCAGGTGTAGTAGGCAGTTGTAATACCGCTATTGGTTACGAAGCAGGTATTGATGTTAACAGCAGTTTAACTTATGATAATACAACCGCCATTGGTTGTGGCGCTTTAGTAACAGCCAGTAATTCTGTAGTATTAGGAAATACCCAAGTACAAAGTATTAAAGGAAGTGTACAATTTACTACATCGTCTGATAGACGCTTGAAAACAAATATCAGCGATAGCAAACTTGGACTTGATTTTATAACACAGTTACGTCCTGTTAACTACTTCATGGCATACGATACGAAAGAGGAGAAAACTTTACGAACAGGATTTGTTGCCCAAGAAATGGCCGAAACACTTGATGAATTAGGAGCCGAGTTTGATGGTTTATATCGTCCAACAAACGAGGGAGATTACTATGGTATTGCTTACGGTGCATTAACAGCTCCACTTGTTAATGCAATTAAAGAACAGCAAGAAATTATTGATTCTCAAGATGAAAAAATTACAGTTTTAGAAGAACGATTGGTACAAATTGAAGCATTCATGAGTAAAAGTAGAAACGATTCTGAACCTAAGATGAGTCGTAAAAACAATTTATTGGATGACCAGAAAACTTGTTTGAACCCAAACTAAGGTATGCTGGTTTACTTAGCAACTTGATAATGTTTAATCAGGATAACACCATCCTAATTATCGAATGTTGAAATGCTTGAAATTATATGAATTTTAAATGTTAATTTGATTAATGCTTAAATGAAATATTTGAAATATAGTCACTAACTAAGGAAGTAAGATGTAGGTAGCATATTCACTCACACTCAACTTTTTTTTAAAATATTAAGCTTTTCTACTTAGTTAGTACTTAGTATCCTCTTTTACCATGTATTTGGTAGGAGGGGATTTTTTTTAATTCAATTAAAATTAAATTCGATACGAATAATTGTATTAATATTTGATTATTAGTGATTTGCAGTTTAAAGCCGTTGGCATGAAAAACAATTTAATAATTCTAGCAGCTTGATTATTTAAAAATAAAATAAATGCATTTGAGTATATTTTAGTTGTTTTTCAAGGATTTTTTCCAAAAAATGTAATTGCACTATTATTTATTTACCCCTATTTTAGCAGTGTAATTAATTACAAACATACTAGTAGTAAAAGCATTTAATACCCAATAAACATATTATTATGAGTTGGAAAATAACTAAGTACACAGCTGGTTTTGTTGTATGGACTGTAATCTGTAAACTAGCAAATTATGGCTGGATACAATTATTGCAAATACAAAACTTGTTATTAGCAATAGCTGATGGCTGTAGTAAAATAGCAATGCTAAAAAAGCATATGCCGCATATTTTTATTAACAAAAAAAACAATGATAGTCGTACTATTTTTAATGTAAAAAATGGCTGTTTTTTTAATTCGAGTTAGTAGGTAAAACAACTTAGTAACTAACGTAACGGTTAAATAATTTTTTTCAAATTTCCAATAAACAATCACAAACCATAACCAAGGCGGAAGCTGAAAAGCCTATACCTGAATATAGATAGAGTAAGCATCATTTTTTAATCTTTTAAACTCGAAATCATGAATTGGAATTCAATGAAACAACGTATTGGTTTATTGGCAATTATTTTAATGGGCATTGTAATAAGTGGTGTGCAAAATGTACAAGCGCAAAACTTTCAAAATGCGTATTTAACTTATAACGAAGCAGGCTCGTACACCAGCCTCGATGCAAAAGATGGACCTGGCTATGTACTAGCAGGAACAATTTATAATGCAGGGGCAGATACTGCTAGAATACATGTAATGCGACTAGATGACGTTGGGAATGTGATGTGGAGCAGAGTATTTGATAACTGGCAACAATCGTACTGCTTTAGCATTGCTTACGGAGTAGACGGTTATGTAGTAGCTGGTATGTTAGAAGTAGACGGAATGAACCGAATGGCCGCTTTTAGCATAGATGTGAATGGCTTCTTACTTCCCGAAAAGTATATTTACGAAGACCCTAAATACATAGATTTACATTCGCAAGCCTTACACATTGTTAACACAAGCGATCAAGGTTATCTTATTTCGGGCTTTTTAAATAGAAGCTATGATTTAATGGACGAGAAAATAGCAGTAGTAGTTAAAATAAACCAACAGCTAAAACCCCAATGGACAAGATACTTAAATACGCCTACAGATAATATAGATTGGGATATGGCAGAACATGGAATAGAAGTGAATGGACACGGGTATTTTATTACTGGTTCTATCAATAACAATGTAGGGGGGAGTACACAACAAGGAGTATTAGCAGTAATGTTAGATTATGCTGGCGCAAAAAGTTGGGATCAATCTTTTCATTCTTACAGTTTAAGAGAAGTAGGTGCAAGTGCTGTTTATGATGGACATCGTATTTACCTACTCAGCAACAATATGGAACATAAAACTTTTATGATTAGCAAGTTTAATGTTTTTGGAAGCCCCGTAGGAGAGTTTCTTTATGATACCAATGGAGTTGAATTATCGGCTTTTAGTTTAATTAATAATGATACCAAGTCATTAGTAATTACAGGATTAATCCGTTCAAGAAATTACAGCTTGCTAGATGGAAATGGCAACCCAGTTAGTTTTGTTAACAACTCGCCAACCTTCCTGTTATCTATAGATAAACATTCTGGTACCGAACTTTGGAATACCTTTTACGAAATCCCTTCTGTTAACACAGGTAGCTATGGCGATTTCTTTGCTCCATTCTCTGGCCAACAACCCATTATTTATACTTCAGAAATGACCATTTTAGCCGATGACCGAGGTTTCTTAACTTCAGCACATCGTAGTAATAGTTCTTTAAATATAGATTTAGAAGTGATTAAAACAGATAACCAAGGATTAGGCAATGCTTGTCCTGCAGAATCATTAGTCTATACAACTTATCCTATTCCGATTTTACGCACAGAGGTAGAAATTGAAAAACCAGAAGAGTTTACCTATTACCCACCAGACCTAAGAGAGTGGCAAATAGATGCAGTACCTAGAGAGTGTCGTGATATTCCTACTGCTCCTATTTGCGATTGCGACCCCGTTAATTTTATGCAAGCAGTAAATGCGGGCATTATTACAAGTACGCAATGCACTTTGGGTTTTATTGCTCCTGCAGCACTTACCGATTGTGATGTGGTAACTTGGTCGGGAACAGGAGGACTAACAGCAGCAGGATTTGTTACGATTGGTAATAGTCAAATTGTGCATAATTACCCAGGACCAGGCAACTACAAAGTAACCATGTCGATAGTGCGATACGATGATGATGGAAATATATGTGCTACAGCGGTGGTTAATGGAGAAATAACTATTACCATAGATGAGTATTGTTGTTCTTGCGACCCCGAATTTTTCTACCCCGCAGTTGACGCTGGTTTTACCTATCAAATAACAAGTACGGGCTACGTATTTACACCTGTTAATGTTTGGGGCAATTGCAACGAAGTAGTTTGGTTTGTAGATGGTATATTAGTAGGAACCAGTTTAGGAAGCGCGTCCTTTACATATAATACACCCCCATTTGGCCCAATAGGCGCATCCATGGAAATATGTATGCGAGTAGACCGAATTACCCTCACCCAAGTATGTACCCGAGAATATTGCCTTACAATAGGCGGTCCCCCTAGTCCAGAAGGAGAGGGAGAAGGAGAAGGAATGAGTGAAGTTGAAGAGGAAGGAATAAGCAAAGGTGGAGGAGGAACAAGTGAAAAGGAAAAGGAATGGTTTAGTAATAAGTTAACAAAAACAATTAACGCCTATCCAAACCCTTTTACAAATCATACCTCCATTACCGTACAAGTACCCGAAACCACACAAGTTACTATAGAAGTATATGATATTAGCGGAAAGCAAGTTGCGAATATTTGCAACAACGAAACATTGGCTACAGGTAATTACCAATACACGTTTAATGCCAACCACTTAACCACGGGACTATATATATGTAAGGTGCAAGCAGAAAACAAAGTACAATACCTTAAATTAGTACGCCAATAAAAAAACATCTGCACTCATCATTAGTAAAGTATACACATTGTTTTACTAAGGAATCATTACATGCTCCCAATTTGAATCTTTTCAAGTTGGGAGTTTTTTTATCAAAAAAAAGCAGCAGCATATAAAACTCCGTACAACTTAGTGCAAAACTTCGTGACACTTCGTGGAAACAATCGCCAGCAGGTAAAAAATCAAAAATCAAACCTCCCCAACATCAGTATATCAAAAAATCTAAATCTTCTAGTTCTAAGATATTTGGGGGGCAAATTTCAATTATGGAAGCCACAGGCTTCCCTACCACTACGCTCCAGTCTGGAGACTGGACCGGGCGTTCTTTTTTTTTATAAAAAAAGGAACGCAGGGTCAAGCGTGCCGCTTGAGCCAAACGGTACTCAAGCCTTTGGCTTGCTAACGATATTAAAATATATCAGCCCCCCAAATATCTTAGAACTAGTAAATTTTAAATGCTAAATCAAAAAAAACTTCCCACTCCTTAAACTTTCACATGCAAAACAAACTTCTCCGCATAATATTCCATCCCAGCATAATACTTTTTAACAGGAAAAACGTTCACCTTTGGTTTCACGCTGCTAATTTCATTAGCTAAATCACCACCCTTCAGCACCAGCAATCCATTAGGCAGGCTATTATACAATTCTGTTTTCTTAGGGATGGCCAAACGAGTCCATTCATACAAAGTTGTTAGTTTGGTAACCGCCCTACTTACTACAAAGTCATAATCCGTTTTTACCTCCTGTGCACGTTTATGTTCTGCTTTCACATTTTTCAAACCAAGGGCATCTACGGCAGCTTGCACCACCTTAATTTTTTTACCTACCGAATCAATCAAATGAAATTGCGAATCGGGAAATAAAATAGCTAGGGGAATACCGGGTAAACCGCCACCAGTACCAATATCTAGGATGTTGGTAAACGGCTTAAACTGTATCACCTTTGCAATACTCAAGGCATGTAAAATATGGTGTTGATAAATGTTGTCAATATCCTTTCTCGAAACCACATTAATTTTGCTATTCCATTCTTTATAAAACGGACCTAGTTGCTCCAATTGTGTTAATTGTGTGGTTGTTAAGTTTGAAAAGTACTTCTTAATATGTTCCATTTAATTTAAACAAGGTTAATATGATGAAATCGCTATCTAGCTGATAACAAAGCACTAAATAAGTAGAATTCTTTTGAAATTGTTTTTTTTAACAAGTATAAATTTTAGAAAAAGATTTTTGATTTAAGAAAATAATTAATGCATAATTTTCTATCAAAATTGCTAAAATAGCGGTCATTAAATCATTGTAGAATGGTTGCCTGCTTAATTATGTATTAATTAAAAAATAGGCATGTTTTATTTGTTTTCATAAGATGTTGATTATTATTTACTTGCGTTTTATAGAGTAATATTAAATACAATGATTCCACATTTTAAAAAAAGCACTTTTTTTGCATTTTTTAGAACTTTTTGTGGTAAAAAGTGGTAGATTGTGGAGTAAAGTGGGTAACTTTGGGTCGTAATTGAATTAACAGGTTATTAAATACACAAATGCTAGGTTTTTTAGGCGAAATACAATGTAAAATGGATGCAAAAGGCAGATTAGCAATGCCTTCCCTTTTTCTGAAGCAGTTGCCTCCAGAAGATAGGGGCCGTTTTATTGTAAATCGTGGATATAACCAATGCCTAACATTGTACACTTTAGCCGAATGGGAAGCCGTATCAACCGAGTTAAGTACACTCAATTTATACAATCCCCAGCAACTACAATTTCAACGCCTTTTTAACCGAGGTGCCCAAGAGGTTACACTTGACTCTAACAACCGTATTTTGCTACCTAAGCGACTTATTGCGTATAGCGAACTCAATAAGGATTTAATTCTTCTAGGATTAGCACCCCGAAATAGAATTGAGATTTGGGATATGCAAAAATACGACGATTATATGAATGTTAGTGCTGCCGATTTTGCCGCCCTTGCTCAAAGCGTAATGGGAACGCAAAATACACCACAGCCACCAATATTATAAATTATTGTAGTTCATTGAAAAGGTTGGATTTTTACAACCATTATCAAATAGCCAATAAAGTTAGCTAAAATATTTCAACTTGTAGGAAATAAATGTAGTTATTTTTTTGAGCCGTAGCAAAATTACACCGAATAGTCGTTGATTATTGCTTATTCGCCCTTAAACGAGGACTTAGCAAACCTCTTGTTTAACCAATAATCAACGATTGGTAATTTTTTACAGCTTCACTTATAATTACCATTATTTAAAACTATTTTTTTGTTTTTATACATAATACAAAAAAATAGACCTACCTAAAATCATTGTTATTACTTATGAGCGCGTACCATGAACCTGTTTTATTGTCCGAATCTATTAATGGTTTGGATATTGCACCCGATGGCATCTATGTAGATGTAACTTATGGTGGTGGCGGGCACTCACAAGCTATTTTAGCACACTTAAATAAAGGAAAACTTTATGCCTTTGATCAAGATATTGATGCCCAAATCAATATTGTTGACGACGAACGACTAGTGTTTATTCCGCAAAATTTTATGCACTTGCAACGATTTTTGCGCTTTAAAGGGGTAAAACAAGTTAATGGCATACTAGCAGACTTAGGCGTATCGTGGCATCAGTTTAATACGCCCGAACGAGGGTTTTCTATCCGATTTGATGAGGAGTTATTAGATATGCGAATGGATGCGAAAAATGATTTGCATGCAAGAGAAATCTTAAATACTTATACGAAAGATAAGCTTTTAGAAATATTTAAAATGTATGGGGAATTACCCAATGCAACAAATACCGCTAAAGCTATTGCCGATGCACGAAAGGTGCGTGCTATACGAACCGTAGGTGATCTTAAAAAAATTACCGCTGCACATGTTAGAGGCAAAAAACATAAGTATTATGCACAATTATTCCAAGCATTGCGTATTGAAGTAAACGACGAATTTGGCGCATTAAGAGCATTGCTCACTCAAAGTGCCGAAGTACTGGCTCCTAATGGTCGCCTAGTTATTATTTCTTATCATTCGCTAGAAGATAAATACGTTAAAAATTTCTTTAAAAAAGGAACTTTTGATGGCTCAGATTATAAAGATTTTTATGGCAATTCTTTGCAAGTACTAAAACCAGTTAATAAAAAACTAATAGTACCCAGTAAAGAAGAAACCAAAAAAAATCCCAAATCTACTAGTGCTAAAATGCGAATAGCAGAAAAAATAGCATAGTATCGAATGTATGTTTTTTGTTTTTGTGCTATAAATTGTGTTATGCAACAAGTAATCATTCAATCAATTCTACATCAACTAATCATAATTTAACGTTAAAAAATATAACCATTTTTAGTTTAATTGGGTTTTTATTGTAGCTGTTTTTGTTGGCAGATGAAACAGTTACATTTTTAAAAACATGGCGCATATTTTACTGTCCCTCCTACAATTGTTTATAATTGGGGAGGGGCTTATGCACCTGCTTTTAATAAATAAATAACGGAATTTAATTCCTAGTATCAACAAGCATAAAAAACTCATTATCAGCATTTTATGGCAAAGAAAAAAAATATTTGGCAATCCATTACTAGTAAAATAGGAGCCGCATTTAATAGCGAAGATTTTGAACAAAAATTCCTAGTTTACAATGTTCGATTTCTATTATTTATTGGACTAATAGCTATTTTATATATTGCTAATGCCCGTTATGCTGAAAAAAATATGCGTCAAATTAATACACTTCAAAAAGACATAAAAGAATTACGTTGGAAACATACAAGCTTAAAAGCCGAACACATGTATAGTAGTAAACAAACCGAAATTGCTAAACGTGTTAATAAAATGGGCTTGCAAGAATCAATAGAGGCTCCTAGTAAAATTGTAGTGCCTAAAGGTTCTGTTCCAAAACCTAGCAGATAAATACACGGTGAATTGATTTTGTTAATGTAGGTACTAAAAAGAAAAACCGAAATACATCAATTAATAAATCATCAATAGCCTTTAATTAATTAAAAAAGAAAAATTCAAACCATTTAATTAACTAAATTTTAAATAAGTTTGAGTTTGCATTGTAAAAAAATAATAGCCTAAAAACCATTTTTGAGTGAGTATTAAACGAGATATATTAGCTAGGATAAATATTGTTTTCATTTCTTTGTGCGTGTTTGCTTTTGCCATTATTGCACAAGGTTTTAGAGTAACAGTATTAGAAGGGGAGCAATGGCGAAAAAGAGGAGAGCAAACTTCTCGTATTGATACGATACAAGGCGAAAGAGGAAATATTTTTTCGGAAGATGGCCGATTATTAGCAACCTCGCTGCCGTTCTTTGACATATATATGGATATGACCATACCGCACGATACGGTTATAGCACAGGAGTTAGACCAATTAGCAGCTAACCTTAGTTCCTATTTTAAAAGTGAAAGTAAGGGGTATTATAAAAAACGTTTGCTAAAAGGACGAGCGCAAGATAACCGCTACCTACTAGTAAAACGCAATATTAGCTACAGCGATTTACCAGCTATTAAAAAGTGGCCCATTTTTAAACATGGCCGTTACAGAGGTGGTATTATTCTGAAACGTAAAAATCAGCGAGTGCGCCCCTTTGGTAATTTAGCCAAACGTACTATAGGCTATACCCGCGAGCAAGGACAAGTAGGTTTAGAAGGCGAATACGATGGCTTTTTAAGAGGTAGCAAAGCAGCACAATCGCAACAGCTCATTAAAAATGTTTGGTATCCTGTTTATGAAGAGCAAGATTTAGATATAAAAAATGGTAGTGATTTATACACAACCATTAATGTGGATATGCAAGATGTTGTAGAGAATGCCTTGCAAAAAGCTTTGAAAAAACACAGTGCCGATTTTGGCTGTGCCGTAATAATGGAAGTAAGCACGGGTAAGGTAAAAGCAATTGCCAATTTGCAAAAAGGAATTGGTGGCGGTTACTACGAAACTTACAACCATGCTATTGGTACTAAAAACGAGCCAGGTTCTACCATTAAAATCGCCGCCTTAACCGCTTTACTCGAAGATGGCTATGCAGATGAAAATACCATCGTAGATATTGAAGAAGGAAAAAAAATGTACTACGATGTAGAAATGAAAGATTCTAAATGGCACCACGAAAGTGAAATTACCTTAGCAAAAGTTATCGAAATTTCTTCTAACGTGGGTATTTCTAAATTGGTAGACGAGCATTATAGAGAGCAACCGCAAAAATTTGTGAGCCGCTTAGATAGAATGCACCTTACGCAGCCTACAGGCATTGCCATAAAAGGAGAACGGATGCCAGTAGTAAAAAATCCAGGCGATAAAAAAGAATGGACAGGTATTACCCTTACGCAAATGTCTATTGGCTACGAGTTGGAGTTTACCCCCCTCCAAATACTCACCTTTTTTAACGCCATTGCAAACAATGGTAAAATGATGCAGCCTTATTTAGTCTCGGATGTAAAAGACCTAGACGAAACAACAAAGCACTTTGACCCAGTTGTACTAAAACGACAAATTTGCAAAACAAGAACCGCTAAAACAATACAAAAAATGTTGCAACAAGTTGTTGAGGGACCGCATGGCACTGCCAAGCACATTCGTTCTGATAAAATTACAATGGCTTGTAAAACAGGAACAGCAAAAATTGCAAAAGATAGCAAAGGATACGATACCGTTTACCAAGCTTCTATTGCAGGTTTTTTTCCAGCAGAAAATCCCGTTTATTCTTGCATCGTTGTGGTAAATCAACCTAAAGAAGGTTCTTATTATGGAGGCGCAGTAGCGGGACCTGTATTTAAAGAAATAGCCGAAAAATGTTATTCGGGCAGTATTGAAAGCCATGAAGCTATCAATAAAAAAGAGAGGATGATTGCTATGGCAGCAGCATTGCCTATAACGAATCACGGCCATCAACAAGACCTGAAAAATATTTTTAACACACTCGGTATGATGAGTGCTCCTAGTAGCGGTGACGAATGGGTAGTGCCCCAAAGTCATGAAAAATATATCGAGATGAAACAACTAAAAGTAATCGATAACCTAATTCCAAATGTAACAGGTATGGGCTTAAGAGATGCCATCTACATACTAGAAAATCACGGATTAAAAGTTCGATTTAAAGGCTACGGAAGGGTAACAAATCAAGAACCCGCTTATGGCGTTCAGTTCGCAAAAGGAACCATTGTTAACCTAGAACTAGAATAAAATAATTCAAGATTCAAAATTCCCAAGTCGCCAGCAGGAAAAAAATCAAGATTCAAAATTCAAGAATCAAGATTCAAAACTCCTAAGTCGCCAGCAGGAAAAAAATCAAGATTCAAGATTCAGCAATCAAGAATCACAAATCAAACCAGCAGGAAACTGACAGCGCAGCGTTCTGACAGAGAGCGCCAGCGAACGGTCTGACTGCTGACTGCTAAAAAAAA
>JAHDBT010000204.1:5539-11637 GCA_020630215.1 Bacteroidota bacterium | reverse complement strand
TACGAAGTAACTGTACTTGACATCTCCAGATGGCAAAAACAAGCAATTAAGCCCTATAAATCAGGATGTAAAAAGGTATAAGGCCAATCTTCCCAATTCTTGACCAAACCTGCTTTTATTGGGTTATTAACAATATAAGCAACAATGTTTCCAAAAGCATTCTTATCGTAATAGCGAACTAGGTGATCATAGCTTTCTTTTTCCCAAAAACGCTTGCCTGTTCTTTGCAATACTTTGTTAGCTTGCCGACCTGTGAATTTTTTATGGTTTTGCAAAACCTCATATAAAATAGGCGCATCTTTTTTAAGCGTAATGAGGATGTGTACATGATTGGACATAATGGTAGATGCCCAAAGATCATAATACTTGGCAGCACAATGTTGTAGCGATTCTTGTACTATATTTGCTATTAAAGGCTCTTGTAACCAATATGAACCATTGGATTTATCTAGCCAATTATCATACTTAGCAAAATGCTTTTTATGGATATTTAGGATTTGTATGCGCTCCTCTTTTGGAGTATGCAATCCCCTCTTTTCGGCAAATTGTTTATGGAGCAAATCTAACGCTTTGTTACGTTCGTTCTCTAATTGACAAATAACATTTTGAGGAATGCTGCTATATAAACGGTAGGTAATAAAAAACGTACCTCCTAGTGGTTGGTAGTGGGGTAACTTACAACGGTAATACATTGTCAAAATAGGTTTTAAGTGGTGAATTACTTATACGATGGATACATGAGTAACAAAGATAGTGTTTTTCAGAATAGAAATAAAATAGTATAAAGAGGTTTAGATTAGGGCTTACTAATTTAAGTTTGGTCATCTATAGCATTTTTTTTATTCCCAATACAATCACCAAGCAAACCCCCAATTACTTTCCCTTCCATTTTCCAACACAATTGACAATAACAAACGTTAACTCTTTACTCATACTTGCCTAATTCCATTTATAAACAAATGGCTACCAAAAGGTTATCAAAACATTAATTCAACAAGCACGCATAACATTTAATTTAATAGCAATTAAGCCGCCTAAAATTTGTTTCCGCAACTATCTATTACTATATTTAAAGTATTATTTCAAAACTCAATCTTAATTTAAAATGAAAAAAAACTACTTCTTTTTTTTATTACTCACCCTCTTTGCTTTGCCAAGTTTGGTACATGCTCAAGAGGTAGTAAGCGGTTCGGTAGCTGATGAAAGCGGTGAACCTTTAATTGGTGTAAATGTGCTAGAAAAAGGTACTTTAAACGGAACAATTACCGATTTGGATGGTAAATACTCCTTTAAAGTGACTAAATTGCCTGCTACTATTGTGTTTAGTTATATTGGTTTTGCCGAGCAATCTATGGACATTACAGAAGGCGGCACTATTGATATTACAATGGCAGAAGGTTTAGGTTTAGAGGAAGTTTTAGTAACGGGTACTCGTACTGCGCCTCGTTCATCTACTAGCACGCCGCTACCTATTGATGTGGTATCGGCTAAGGAGTTGACGGCTACTGGGCAAAACTCTTTTGATAAGGCTTTGACTTACAAAATTCCATCGTTTAACTCGGTAAACACCCCTGTAAACGATGCAACCTCTTTACTAGATCCTTACGAAATTAGAAATATGGGACCTTCTCGTACTTTAATTTTGATTAACGGAAAACGTAAAAACACAAGTGCATTACTCTACACGCAAACCTCTCCTGGTCGTGGGGAAACAGGCGCAGATATTTCGGCAATTCCGCAAGGAGCTATTGAAAGAGTGGAGATACTTAGAGATGGTGCTTCGGCACAATATGGTTCGGATGCGATTGCTGGGGTAATGAACATTATTATGAAGAAAAACGCAACCGATGGTAGCATTACTTTTAATGCAGGTATTACTGCAGAAGGCGATGGAGAAACCTATGGCGTTGCGTTTAACAATGGTTCTCGTATTGGTAAAAATGGATTTCTTAACTACACCATCGACTTATCTAAAAGAGAACAAGCTAACCGTCCTGGTACGGTAGATGCAGATGGAGAAATAGCCGATTTTACAGGTGGCACGGATGAGGATGTTGCTTTTGTAAAAGAGTTTTTATCTCGTAAACCTGATGCTGGTAACATTAATGGTTCGCCAGAAACTACTGCCGCTAAATTTGCCTTGAATGGTGGAGCTAATATTTCTCCTAATACGGAATTGTATGGTAATGGTGCTTATGTTTATAAAAAAGTAAACAGCTTTGCCAACTACCGTACTCCTTACTGGAGAACTGTTGAAGCCTTTCCTTATTTACAAGATTTTTTCCCTGATGGACCAAACGGTCAATACGATGGATATGTACCTACTTTTGATGGCGACTTAAACGACTACAATGGTACTTTAGGTGTTAGAAATGCTAAGAATGGCTGGACTTCGGATGCTAGTTTTACCGTTGGCGGAAACGAACAAACTTACTTAGTAAGAAACTCGCACAACAGAAACGGAACACTTAATCCTGATAGCACTTTTAAATATAGAGAGAACAGCCCACTTATTTTTGATGTAGGTGGTACTCGTTTTACCCATATTGTAGGAAACGTTGATATTACCAGACGCTTTTCTGATATGATTGGTATTGGTTTTGGTTCGGAGTTTAGAAGCGAAACATTTACCATTATTGAAGGTACAGAATCATCGTATGAAGATGGTGGTCCGGATTCCTTTTCTGGTAACGACCCTAGAAACTCTGGTTCTTTTAACCGCTACAATTTTGGTGGATATTTTGATGTTGCCCTCGACCTTACCGATGATTTTTTAATTAATGGTACGGTTCGTTTAGAGGACTATAGCGATTTTGGTAGTGCCTTTGTTTGGAAAGCTAGTACCCGCTACAAACTGGCTGATGATAAGGTAACCGTAAGAGCATCGGCTTCTACTGGATTTAGAGCACCTTTATTGCACCAAATTTACACGCAAAAAGCACAGTATAGCTTTATTCCTGGGAAAGGTATTCAGGTTGGTGGTTTAATCAACAACGTATCTAGGGAAGCACGTCTTTTAGGCTTACCACAATTGGATGCGGAGAAATCGACCAATATTACCGTTGGTTTAGGATTTAGACCTAATTATAACTTTAGCCTTACCGTAGATTACTACAACATTGCCGTAGAAGACCGCATTATTTTAAGTACAGAAATTGGCGCAACTGATGCTGGCGATACGGCATTAGATGACATTCTTGCTGCTAATAACTTATCGGATTTGAGTTTCTTTGTAAACGCTTTAGATACCAGAACTTCGGGTATTGACTTTGTAGCAAGCTACCGTAACTTAATGGTTGGTTCGGGTAAAATGGCTGTCAACTTGTCTGGTAACTATACTATTCAAAACGAAAGAGATGGAGATGTAAAAAATCCAACGCTGGTATCAGAAGCAGGACAAACGGTATCTAACGCAACACAAGAAGCCTTATTCTTTACTTCTCGTCCGTTGTACAAAATGATTTTAGGATTGGATTACTCGATTAGTAAATTTGCCGTATCATTAAACAACACCTTATTTGGTCCAACTACCTTTAGACAACAAGGTTTAGAAGCAGGTCTTTACACCGAATTTAAGCCCGCAGTAGTAACCGATTTAGGATTGAGCTTCCAAGCTTCGGAAACGGTAGGTGTAGCACTTAATGTAAACAACTTATTAAATGTTTTACCAGAGTGGGAATTTAAAGCCGATTCAGGTTCGGAAAGTTTATTAAACGATGCTGACTTTTTACAAAATCAGTCAAACTTAATTACCTTTAACCAACGTTACTCGCAAATGACGTATGATGGTTATCACTTTAGCCAATTAGGTACTATTTTAAACTTTTCTTTAAATGTTAAGTTTTAGGATTGGTACTTGGTACTTACAATGTAAATTAATTATTTTAATGGCGAATTTTATCGGCTTTTGGGCTGGTGAAGTTCGTCTTTTTTTTTGGGGGGGGCATCTTTAACCGAATTGGCTTTATATCGCATTTAATCATTGTTAAATAAATCTTCTTTAAATTGGGTGGTATCAATCACTACAACCTTGGGGAAATCTATTTTTTTCAATATCTTAAAATCCTTATCATGACTCACAATATAACTTGCATTAGCTGCTATTGCACAATCAACAAATTTATCATCATCTTCATCTTTTAACAATCGAAACTTAAAATAACTGGTAATATATTCCACATTACTTAAATTGCTTATCACTCCTAGTACACTTTCACTTGTATTCTGTCCCATGTGTTGTGCTATAATTTCGGCATATTCAACTAAAATATCTGTCGTCACACAAAGAATATACTTCTTGTCTAATAGATTTTTGAATATCCAATGCAATCTTGATCTGGTAGAAATACTTACCAACAAAACGTTTGTATCAATGACTATTGTTTTCAAATCTTATTTTTTTGACTTTCTCATTTTGGTATTCAACATACGATCTACATCTTTATCATGCCACCCTTTTTCATCCCATACTTTATTAGCAAATTGTATGGCTCGTTCTGCAAAATATTTAGCAAGCATATCTCTAAACTCCTGCAACTCACTAGGGCTTAGATTGTAAGAAAATGCCTTTAATATTTCCAATTGCACATTAGACAATGGTTGACTTATGTTATTCATGAAATTATTTTATTGATTCTTTGTAAAGATACTATATTTTTCTTTTTATGCCTAAAATTAATCCATAAAAATATACCTAAGAATGGACGACAGGATAACAAGCTTTAAAGCTTAACCACTCAATCATTGCGATTGCGATTGGTAGCTAAATTCAAAATTGGGACTTGCTAGTGCAACTAGTGAAAGTGACAAAATAAAACTGGGGCTTGCTAGTGCAACTAGCAAGAACAATAATACCCACTCTTCAAATAAGCCCCCTCTGTAAATCCAATAGGATGGTCTATATCGTGAAAGGTTTTGGCTAAGAGAGTGAAAGATTGTTTGCTAGTAGCTAAAGTCTGTTCCGCTATTTCAAAAAACACATCGGCAGTAATGCGGGAAGAACAGGAGGCTAGGAGTAGGAGGCCGCCTTTTTTGACCAATTTTGCGCCCAATACTGCTAGGCGTTGGTAACTGTGTTTTGCCTTTGCTACCTCACTTGCTTGCTTGGCAAAGGACGGTGGATCGATGATAACAATATCGAATTTTTTGTTTTGGTTTTGCAATTGTAGCAGGCCTTCAAATGCATCAACCGCCATTATTTGATGCTTACCTTTATGCGGATTTAATTGGGCATTTTCTTTGGCTACCGCTAGGGCTTGCTTGCTAATATCAATGCTTGTTACGGCTGTTGCCCCTCCTGCCAATGCATGTACCGAAAACCCTCCCGTATAAGCAAAAACATCCAGTACCGTTTTACCTTCCGCCATCTCCCCCACCTTGCGCCTATTATGCCGATGATCGAGAAAATACCCCGTTTTATGCCCTGCAATTACATTAGCAGAAAAACGCACGCCATGTTCTGTAAAGATGATGGTTGGATTAGGTAATTCACCTACTAGGATTTGTCCATCGTATAATCCGTGGGTTTGGGAACTGTTGTTTTGTAGGTTTCTGCTTAGGCGCAGTACTAGGGTTTTACTGCTGCTGACTTCCATTAAATGGGGTAAAATATCTGCTAGGTAAGGCATCCAAATTGCGGAGTATAATTTTACCACTAATACGCTATCATATACATCGGCAATCAGTCCTGGCAAGCCATCATTTTCGCCATAAATGAGGCGGTAGGAGTTGGTGTTGGTGGCTAGTAATGGTTGGCGAATTTGATAAGCGACTTGTATTTTTTGCAAAAACCAATCGCTGTTGATAGTTGCTGATTTACCAAATTGTAACAGTTTAATTCTGATAGGCGAATGCGGATCGAATAAGCCACAAGCTAGGAATTTGTTTTTTTTATGGTCATAGATGATGGCGAGGTCGCCTGCTTGGGCGGAGGTGTTTTGTTTGGTGATGCTTCCTTCAAAAACCCAGGGGTGTTTTTTTTTCACCATCCGTTCTGCCGCAGGTTTTAGTTTTACGGCTAGGCGGTTGGGTTGTATTTTTGGGAGGGGGATGTTGAACATTTTGTTGGTGTTTTTATTGGGGCATTTTAATTGTCCCAC
>JAHDBT010000204.1:0-5439 GCA_020630215.1 Bacteroidota bacterium | reverse complement strand
TCCAATCCAATCTCCTTCCCTTTCTCCAACATCATCGCAAAGGCGGCATCGTATTCATTCGGGATATCCCCATCTAAAATGGCTTCTCGAATGGCGGTTTTAATAATGCCTACTTCTCGGCTTGGTTTTAGGTTAAAGGTTTCCATAATAATTTCGCCCGTAATTGGAGGTTGCCAGTTACGAAGTTTGTCGCTTTCTTCTACGTCTTTTAGTTTTTGTACTAGGAGATCGTAATTGTTTTTGTAGCGTTGTACCTTCATTTCGTTTTTGGAGGTAATATCGGCTCGGCACAATTGCATGAGGTCGTCAATATCATCGCCAGCATCAAATAGTAAGCGGCGCACGCCAGAGTCGGTAACATCACTTTTGGTGAGGGCAATGGGGCGCATGTGTAGACCCACCATTTTTTGCACGTAGCGCATTTGGTCGTTCATAGGAAGTTTCATGCGCCTAAAAATTTTAGGAACCATTCGTGCGCCTATCACCTCATGTCCATGAAACGTCCAGCCGCCTTCTTTGTTGAAACGTTTGGTAGGCGGTTTAGCAATATCGTGCAACAGTGCCGACCATCGCAACCACAAATCATCGGTTGTTTCGCAGATGTTATCTAATACTTGTAGGGTGTGGTAAAAGTTGTCCTTGTGTCCTATGCCATTGCGAATTTCTATGCCGTGCAAGGACTTCATTTCTGGAAAAAAGAGGGCTAACAAGCCCGTTTTTAACAACAATTTAAATCCAACAGATGGACGAGGTGACAAGATAATTTTATTCAATTCTGATTGGATGCGCTCCTGCGAAATAATTTCTAGGCGATCCTTGTTTCGGCAGATGGCTTCAAAGGTTTCCTCCTCAATTCTAAAACGCAATTGAGTGGCGAAACGGATGGCACGCATCATACGCAAAGGATCATCAGAGAAAGTAATATCAGGATCTAAAGGGGTGCGGATGATGCCTTTTTCTAGGTCTTCTACTCCACCAAAAGAATCTACTAATTCCCCAAAGGTGGCTTTGTTAAGACTAATGGCTAGTGCATTGATGGTAAAATCTCTACGGTTTTGGTCGTCTTCTAAAGTTCCATCTTCCACAATAGGTTTACGAGAATCTCTTTGGTAAGACTCCTTCCGTGCGCCCACAAATTCAAACTCCAAATCGCCCGACCTAAACATAGCCGTACCAAAGGTTTTAAATACGGATATTCTACTAGTACTAGGAAAATTTTTAGCCGATTTTTTTGCCAATTGAATGCCGCTGCCCACGCATACCACATCAATATCTTTACAAGGACGATTTAGGAGTAAATCACGCACATAACCGCCTACCAAATAAGTTGGAAAACCTAGGTCGTCGGCTGCATCAGCAATTCTTTGTAATGCTTGCTCGTGTTGGGGGAGTATTTTTATGTTATTTGTCATTATTTAAGTAGTCAGTAGTCAGACCGTTCGCTTGCGCTTGCTGTCAGTTGTCAGTTTAGTTTTGTAAAAGCTTTTTTATTTTAGCGGTCAGCAATCAGACCGTTCGCTTACGCTTACTGTCAGCAGTCAGTTTCCTGCTGACGTTTTTTATCAACCTTTATAGTTGGGTAAAAGTTCAAAATTTTCGACCTAAGTAGTTGATATCAAGCCAGAGGCTTTAGGCCCGTTACGCTCCAGCCGAGAGGCTGGACCGGGCGGTAGGGGTAAAAACATTAAACAATGCTTATACTTTCTACCTTCTACAAAAGTACCTTCTACTAAAAAATCAGCTACCAACTTTTTTAAACAACCTCGAAAAGGTCATCATTTCGCTGATGTTAGAAAGTTGAATTTTGCCCATCATTACCGCCGTTTGTGCATCACTTCGGCCTAGTTCTACATCTTCGTAATCGTTGGCGTTTGCTTGTACGGTGCAAGTTGCTTCGCCATGATGTCCTTCTTGTACTTCGCAATTGCCGTTGTTGATGTTGACCGTAAATTGTCCGCCAGTATTGCCAACTAGATTAAAATGGATGCTGGTTGTGTAACCTGTTGCAGCTTTTTCTGGACGATAACGCTTGGGCAAAGATAAGATGATTTCTTTAGCGGTTAAAGTATTTGCTGCACCGTTTCCATTGGAGGACGTATTGTTATTATTTGTTGCACTTCCCTCAGCTTTATAAGCTCGTTCGTAGGAAGTGCCATCAATCAATACTTTAGCAATAATTTCTTTCATTATTTGCGAAGTGCCGCCTACAATCGTGCCTACTCTTGCATCCCGATACATGCGGGCAATAGGGTATTCTTCCATAAATCCGTAGCCGCCAAAACATTGTAAACATACATCGGCCGCTTTTTTTCCTACCTCGCTTGTTAACAATTTTGCTTGTGAACATTCTCGCACCGCAAACTCGCCTTGACTGTACAGCCATGCTACATAATGTGTGTATTGATGGGCGGCATCTACTTCAGTTTGTAAATCGGCAATGAGGTGGCGTAGGGCTTGAAATTTGTTGATGGGGCGGCCAAAAGCTTTGCGCTCGTTCATGTATTGCAACGTAATTTCGATGGTGTGTTGTGCGCCTGCAATCGAGGCAACGGCGGCTACCAAACGTTCTAGCTGGAAACTGTCCATGATGTAGAAAAAACCTTTACCTTCTTCGCCAATTATATTACTAGCAGGCACTTTTACATTATCAAAAAACAACTCGCCCGTATCCGAACTGTGCCAGCCTAGTTTATCGAGTTTGTTGGTGGTAAAACCAGGCGTATCTCTATCTACAATGATTAAGCTGATGCCGTTAACACCTGCTTGCGGATTGGTTTTGCAAGCGACTACCACAAAGTTGGCATTAACGCCATTGGTAATAAATATTTTAGAACCATTGATGACATAATGGTCGCCTTCCCTAACGGCAGTTGTATGCATCCCTGCTACATCCGAACCTGCATTGGGTTCGGAAACGCCTAGCGCAGCAATGAATTCGCCGCTAATGGCTTTGCTCAAATATTTTTGCTTTAACTCCTGACTTCCTGCTGCTGCCAAATGCGCTGTTGCCATATATTGATGCACGTTAATTGCCGCTGGAAAACCTGCCATAAAGGACCGAGATAGTTCTTCGATAAATACAACGCTGTAGAAAAAGTCGGCTTCGGCACCACCATAGGCTTCGGGATAATTAATGCCCAAAAATCCTAGTTCGCCCATGCGTGTCCAAATGCTGCGAGGCACATCTTGTTGGGCTTCCCACTCGTTGGTATTGGGTACAACTTCTTTTTCGATAAAGTCTCGCACGGTTTGGCGGAATAGGTCGTGGTCTTCGGTGAAATATGGAGATTTCATGATTGGTTGTTTTTTTGGCAAATATAGGGAAAATGAGGGGAACAACTTTTAATTTCCGTTTATTATTCGCCCCATAGCTTTAAGTTATTTTCACTAGCAAAAGATACAAAAATAAATACATAGAAAACTTACACACACATACACTGTAGTCAATAGTCAAAAAGACAAAAAAAACTATAAAACCGAGTTTAATATCCCTACCTGCGAAACCTGTCCGTTCAAAGAACATTGCCCTCACTAAGTGGTCTGTCAAGTCAATTATGTTAGTTGTTTTGGCGATTTTTGCTCCCTAGCGGCGTTGCAAATACTCGCCGTAGCTTAGGCTAGGCCTGCGTTTTGCGCCTTGCTAAGAAACAAAACTCACTCAAAAGCAACTTAACACTATTAACTTGACAAACCACTAAGTGAAAGTGACAAAATAAAATGAACCATTATTACTTATCCCTTTTCACTAAACGCCCTTTTTACAGAGGACTCCTCTAAAAAAACGAAATTATTTAGCTGGCATGAGTTGCTTATTAATAAAAAAAGAACCAATAATAACTTGGTCTTCTACCGAAAATTTCCAGTAATAGCGGCCTGTTGTAAATATTTCGGGATTTAAATGAAGAATAAATGGGGGTGCTGGGATACTGCTAATATATTCTTTTACTAATAGTTCTTCGTATTGGTTGTTTTCAATAATTATTTCAATTTCGTCTCCCTTATTAACAGGATTTTGTAGTTCAAATTGTAATTGGTAATTACTGCAATCCAAACCTTGTTCTGGTTGTAAAAGTTTATAACTTGCTGCACGAAGAGAAAAATTGGAGATGTGCTGTTCGTAAATAGCTTGTGGGGCAAATAATTTTTGTAATTGTTCTACTGTATAATGAAGGGTTTCTTTTAGCTGGTGTGCTAAACTATTATTATCACTTTCGGTTGGTTTTTGTTTTTTAATTTGCTTTTGTTCCCTTAACTTAACAAGTAATGCTTTAGCCTTAATAATTTCTAAATTAATTAATTCGGTTTTTAGCAACTGCATTGCCTGTAACATTGCTGCTATTTCGCTATTATTCTTTACCAATGCATCTACCTCCTTGCGTTGTTGCTTAGAAGCCTGATTATTTACATAAAGTTCTAATAATTCAATAATATGTGAATCTAATTCCATAATTTTTTTTACACGATATATTTAGTGATGGAAACAAAATAAAATGAACCATTATTGTTTATTCTTTTGCCCAGTACTGCGTTACAAAAGCCTTGCGTAGCGCTGCTATGCTGCGTTTTTGCGGCCTTGTCCTGAACAAAACAATCGCACATAACGGTTCATTTTATTTCGCATCCACCACTTAGAAGACAGTCTTAAAAATCCTCTCTAGAGAATTGTTGATTAATTAATGCCTGTAATTTTTTTAAACAGCGATTTTTTTGGGTGTAAAGTACGTGTTTGTTTTTGTAGTTAAAATGCCTTAGCATTTCATCCGTATTTTTTTCATAAACCAAAGAGAGGGTAAGCAGCGATTTACAAGGTTCTTCCAGACTATTGATATACTGCTTTACAACAGCATGTAGGTTATTCGATTCGAGTTGATGTTGTGGGTTTTGACTTATATCAACCTCAGATTTATTGATAAGTGTGTTTTGGTAATTTTTTCCGTGGTTGATTTTTTTTTGTTTAACAAACCAAATGTTTTTAGCAATAGCATACAAATAGGTTTTAATAGAACTGTTGAATTTAGTCAGTTGACCAGATAAAATATTTCGGTACATCACCAAAATACTTTCTTGGTAGATATCTAAAGCATCCGCTTCTTTGCATTGGTATTTTTGGTACATCCAAATTACAAATGGCTCATTCAAATGACTATATAGCTGTTCTAAAGCGGTAGTATCACCACTTCTTATTTGCTGTATAATTTCGTTTGTGGAATTATTACTCACCTATTAATGGTTTATCTAAGGAAAATCTAAACAGTATTTCTTAAAAAAGCAAAAAAAAGAAGAAATAGTGCAAAATGTCCTTGTATTGAAGTTCAAGGGAATTAAGTTAACCTATAAATAAACATAGTTATTTAGCTTAACGAGATTTGGTTGAGTTGCTAGTAACTCAAAACCTAAGTTCTTGATGACCCAAGCCTTGTCTTTTTTTCCTGCTACGGC
>JAHDBT010000203.1 GCA_020630215.1 Bacteroidota bacterium | reverse complement strand
ACACAAAGAACAGAAATACCATAACAATTAGATAAATGTGGCATAATTTTGCAGGGATTTGAGAGGGAGCTTGTATACGATAGTGGCTTAGAACCTAAGTTGCTGATGATTAAGTCGCAGGATTTTTTTCTGCTACAAGGCATTGTGAGGGAGCATAGCCGTAGCAGGAAAAAAAGACAAGGCTTGGGGGGATTAAGAATTTAGGTTTTGAGTCACTAGTCTGTTCCTCAAAATAGCTGACCATAAAACAGAAATCAAAAAATAATTGTGTAACTCAAATTAAATTTTAATATGATTAAAAATCAATTTAACTTAGCCCTAGTTTTTTCGATACTTTTAATAAGCAGCATTACGATTGATGCCCAAACTAATAAAGCAACAGGAAGCCAACTATTCTCTTCCATGCAACAAGGGGCAAATGATGCATGGAATACAGGCGGGGCTTTTAAAATGCAAAACACCGAGTATGGCAATCCGCCTGAGTGGAATTGGGTAAAAACGATTGGCGGTTCGGCTACTGATAGGGCTACTGCTATTGTGAACGATGCGGAGGGCAATTTGTATGTAGCAGGTTCTTTTTCGGGAACAACAGATTTTGACGGAATTGAATTAACAAGCGATGGATACATAGATGGGTTTTTAGCAAAATACGATAGTGATGGAAACCTATTATGGGTAGAAAAAATAGCCAATGGTAACTACAAAGGTATACAGGCATTAAAAGTAATTGTAGATGACAATGACAATATATTTGTAGGAGGCACTGACCTAGGAGCAGGTGGCACAGATCCGAGTGGGTTGGTGCAGGAGTTATTTATCACTAAATTTAATACCGAAGGCGTACAACAATGGTTTAGAACCGATGGTGCTACAGCAGGCGCATATTATTGTTATGGTTTAGGTATAAATAGTAGCGGACATATTTTTGTGATTGTAGATAATGACCGAATGAATATTTATGATAGCGAAATGAATTTGTTGAGTACGAAGTTATACAATGGCGACATGTCTGATTTGTTAGTTAAAGCCGATAAATTGTATTTAGCTGGCTCTTTTGATCTGGAGATGCAGTTAGGAGGTTTAACTTTAGTAGGCTCAACTAAAGAAGCGTTTATTGCCAAGGCAGATGTAACAAGTAGCATACCTAGTTTTGAATGGTTAAAAGGTAGCAATTCGGATAATAGCCAAGGTTTTGAAACCAAAGCTTATACCTTAGCACTCGATAATTTAGAGAATGTATACCTAGGCGGTTATTTTATAGGGAACACTACTTTTGATTTGGAGCAAAATGATAATTTACAAAATCCGTATACAAAGCAAAGTTTTTTAGTGCAGTACAACTGGAATGGGGAGTATCAATGGAGTTTGCAATCTGATACTGATTTTGGACCTAGTATTGCAGGTGGCAATGAAATGAATATTGCGACTGATGAAAATGGCTATGTTTTTTTTGCTGCAGCAGGCGCAAATTTGGTACAAGTAGGATCGGCATGGGAAACTGTTCATGCTGGATATGTAATACAAGCAAATGTGTTTGGGGATGTTTGGGGAACTGTTGATACCGAACAACTTTTTAACGATATGATAAGTACTGCAGATGGATACGTATTTGAAGTCGGAACTTGGGATTTTAATTTTATAGTGCGTAAAAGTTTTCAGGCTGACGAGGAGGAATGGACAGTTAGGGGTGATAGTGATGCTGGTTATGCATCGGCTACACGAGCAAAACTAGCAATGGATAATGAAAACAACATTTATTTTATGCCACGTGTTATTGGAAAAGTAGCGGTAGATGGAGCAGAAGGTATAGACCTAGATAATTTTAGTGGATTGGTAGTAAAAATGGATGCGGCAGGCAATCACTTATGGACGTATACCTTTGTTTGTGGAGGTACTGTAGAGCCAAAAGAAATCAGCTATTCGGCAGATGGACATATTATTGTTATTGGTGATTTTGACGGGATTTTAAGTACGGGGCAAGAACTATTTAATAGTGAGGATGGAAAGGTGTTTATGAGTAAAATATCTTTAACAGGTAATGTAATATGGATGCGGCAGTTTAAAGACGAAGCGATGGATGTTAATACCGATAAAGATGGTAATATTTACCTGTCAACTACTTTTGCAAACGACTTTGATTTAGGAGTAACCGATTTTACCAGTTACGGAAGCGATGATATTTGTATTGCCAAATTAAATCCATCAGGAGAAACCCTTTGGGCAAAACAAATAGGTGGTGCTTTTTTCGAGTACTTGGCTTATGTAGATGTAGATGGGGAGGGGAATGTGTATGTAAGTGGAGAAACAGTATCGGACGTATTGTTTTACGAAACCAGTTCTATTGTTTATGATACCGATCCCACCCATGTTTTTTTTGCCAAGTACAATACCGATGGCGATTTACAATGGATGAAAACTATTGGGGAAGATGCCGAGGATGTACAAGGCGACACTTGGCCCTATGCTACTAAAACCGATGACGATGGTAATACGTATATGATAGGATGGCACAGTGCCGAATCAACATTTGGAGATTTTACCCTCACTGGCGATTACTTTTACAATATTTTTATCACTAAGTTTAATTCAGACGGAGAGGTGCTTTGGGCAAAATCTATTAGTAATACCCAATACGATTTTCATGCCTACCAACTAGATTTAGATGAACAGGGAAATGTTTATATAGGAGGTAGATTTAGAGATGCAATTAGCTTTGGAAACGATTATGAAGACGTTGTGCCAGAAGGTAGAAGAGATTTATATTTTGCAAAATATACTACTGATGGGGAATTAGATTGGGTTAAAACACATAAGGGGGCAAATGGTGTTGATGTTGTATGGGTTGGCGGAATGGCCGTTTATAAGGAAGACCAACTGTTTTACGTAGGGCATTTTTTAAATGATATGGACTTTGGCAATGCTGGCACTTTACACGCCGCTAACCAAACTGTTTATATTGCACAAATGGGAACAGATGTGCCTACAGCTATAAATAACGATGCAACAGCTTTGGTAAATACACTACAACTGCAACCCAATCCTACTAATAAAACTACCATCATTAATTACGAATTATCCATACCCAGCAAAGTGCAAATACAAGTATTTAACTTAGAAGGAAAATTACTACAAAACATCGCACTAGGACAACAAACAATAGGGCCACAAATGTATCAACTCAATACAAAAACATTACCAACAGGTATGTATTTAATACAAATAAATAGCCAAGGAAAAACACAAACAGCTAAACTAGAGGTGGTACGATAATTTAAACGTATTATATATGATACGTTTAGTTTTTTATTGTTAATTTAAATAAACTTCAATATGATTTGTAAAAAAAATAACTTAATATTTGCTTTTTTGATGTTTTTGTTAAGTAACATCAATATTTATGCACAAAGTAATAAAACAGCAGCCACCAATTTATTAGCTCCAACGCAGGTAACAAATGGTCTGGTAAATACAGGCGCAAATTTTAAAATGCAAAATACCGAGTATGGCAATCCGCCCGCATGGAATTGGGCAAAAACCATAGGCGGTTCAGATATTGATAGGGCCAATGCTATTGCTAATGATGCCGATGGCAATGTGTATGTGGTAGGTTCTTTTTCTGGAACGACTAATTTTGGAGGCGAATCATTAACCAGCATTGGGCATGAAGATGGCTTTGTGGCTAAGTATAGTATAGATGGCAATTTAGTATGGCTAGCAGCAATGCCAGCAGAAGAGCACCATCATTCAGTAGCTCAAAAAGTAGTTGTAGATGATAATGGAAATATTTTGGTAGGCGGCATTAATTGGGTGTTAGATAACGATGCGCCAGAAGGGATAGCACAAGAATTGGTGGTAGCAAAGTTTAATGCGGCAGGGGTGATGCAATGGGTTAGAACCGACAGTTCGCCTAATGAAGCTTATTTTTGTTATGACTTAGGAGTTAATAATGCCGGAGATATTTTTGTATTAGTGGGATATCAGCGGCTACATGTTTACGATGATGATATGAACTTAGTGGCTACGCAATTGTATGATGGTAATATTCATGAAATGTTGGTAAAAGGAAATGAGTTATTTATTGCAGGTGCTTTTTATAACAGTGTGCAGCTTGGAGATTTTAACTTAACAAGTAACGACTTAGAAGCCTTTATTGCTAAAGCAGATGTAACAGGAAGTACGCCCAATTTTGAATGGGCAGCAAAAAGTACTTCTGATATTAGCACCGCTTCTCAAACCAAAGGATTTGCTTTAACCGTAGATAATTTGGGTAATGTGTATTTTGGAGGCTATTTTAAAGGTAGCACCAGTTTTGATCCTGATTTAAATGATAATTTAGTGGTATCGGAAGGATATTGGGAAAGCTTTTTGGTACAGTATAATTGGGCTGGAACATACCAATGGGGTATGCAATCTAATTCATCAGATTATTCTAATCATGGAGAAGGGGGGATGTTTATTAGCACGGATGAAAATGGCTACGTTTATTTTACCGCAGTAGCAGATGCAACAACTAGTGTGGCTGACCAAACGGTTAATGCAGTTGAAAGTTACTTAGTGCAGTTAAATGTATTTGGCGATGTTTGGGGAATGGTTAGTAATGGAACTATTTATAATGATATGTTGGCTACTGCAGATGGACAGGTATATCAACTAGGACTAGCATCGAAAGCTTTTTTTGTTCAAAAAAGCTTTCAGGCTAATAGCTTAGAATGGAGGCTAGAGAGCGAAGGTAATGGCGGATATGCTTCGGGTATACATGGCAACATTGTGATGGATGAAGACCAAAATGTTTATTGTATACCATATATTAGTGGCACAGTTGATATAATGGGGCAAAATTCGGTAGCAATAGGGGAGCATAATAGCAGTTTGATAGTAAAAATGGATGCTGCTGGAAATCATTTGTGGACCTATACTTTTATGCAAGAAGGAATTTGCTATTTGCAAAATATCGCATATTCATCCGATGGGCATTTAGTAGTTGTAGGAGAGTTTAATGGTTTATTAGATAGCGAAGATGGCATTTTTGATAGTGAAGATGGAGGCGTTTTTGTTAGTAAAATGTCTTTAGATGGAGAAGTAATATGGATGCAGCAATTTAAAGATGAGTCGCGAAGTATAGCCGTAACAGCAGCAGGAAATATTTATGTAGGAATTATTTTCAGGGAAGAACTTAATATAGCTGGCGAGGTACTTACTTCCTATGGTGCCTATGATGCTTGTATTATAAAACTAAATGGAAATGGAACAGTAGCATGGGCAAAACAGCTTGGAGGAACGGAAACAGAATTTACCCCTTATTTAAGCGTAGATGATAATGAGAATGTGTATATAACTGGCGAAACACAATCAACTGCATTTTTTTACGAAACAAGCTCTATTACTTACAACAGTACGCCTAGCCATATTTACTTTATGAAATACAACTCAAATGGCGATTTGCAATGGATAGAAAACATCGGAGAAGATGCCGATACTGCTACAGGCGACAGCTGGCCCTATGCCATTAAAACAGATGCCACAGGTAATTCTTATATGATAGGCTGGCACAGCACCGAATCGAGCTTTGGTGATATTACCCTTACTGGTGATTACGATTACAATATTTTTATTACTAAATTTGATACCGAAGGAAATGCGCTATGGGCCAAATCTATTAATAATACCATTTTTGATTTTACAACTTACCAAATAGATATAGACGAACAAGGAAACCTTTATTTGGGTGGACGTTTTAGGGATACCATTAATTTTGTAAACGATTATGAAGTTGCGCCAACAGGAGAACGAGATTTGTATTTTGTAAAATATGCCAATGATGGAACATTAGAATGGGTAAGAACACAGGCTGGAATTTCATCAAGTATGTTTGTTGGTGGTGTAGCGGTTTATAAAGAAGACCAATTGTTTTACGCTGGGCATTTTGATGAAAAAATGGAGTTTACCAATCTGGAAACGCTACATACACCTCGCACCCATTTTTTTATAGCGCAAATGGGAGAGGAGATAACAGGCACGGCAGATAATCCAAGGGTACTAGCCAATACTATGCAACTACAACCCAATCCTACTAGTAAAAATACTAGTATTACCTACGAGTTAGCAGTACCTAGTAAAGTGCAAATACAAGTATTTAACCTAGAAGGAAAACTACTTCAAAATATCGCACTAGGACAACAAACAACAGGGCAACAAATGTATCAATTGAATACCCAAACATTGCCTACGGGTATTTATTTAGTACAGGTAAATAGCCAAGCAAAAACACAAACGGCTAAACTAGAAGTGATGCGGTAATTTAAGCGTATTATATATGATATGTTTTTATTGATTTGAGGCTATACTCAACCACATCGGGTTTTGTGTAAATGATTATTTATTTACATCAAGCGACACGCTTGAAACCCGTTATGCTCCAGCCGTGAGGCTGGAACAGGCGTTCTTTTTTTTACAAAAAAGGAACGCAGGGTCAAGCGTGTCGCTTGAGCCGTTTGGGTTTCAAGCCTCTTGGCTTGTAGCAAAAAAGGTAAACACCTGTAGTAAACAGGTGAAACAATAATATATAGGAAATGCACAAAACCCAATGTGGTCTAGTATAGCAAGAAAAAAAAACATTTTAGGTGAAAAAAAATTACATTTTTTAGAGAACACATTGTTACTCAATAACCAATCTTCTTATAATTCGTATCAAACAATTTTTCTTGCCCCCACATTTTATCTAAGTAATTTTTATCTGCAATAATTAGAGCATCGAGTTTTAATTTACTAGCAACATTTGCTTCCGTTAGATTTTCTTTAAGCGAAGCTTTGGTTATGGTAACCAATATTTCGTTGTTGGGCGAGTTAAACTCAAAGCAGTTAAATTCAATTACATGCGTATTTGTTGTAATGCCCATTCTGTTTTTATAGGTAAAACCATTGGTGTTAAATTTGTTTCTAATATCGTTGAGGTTGGTTTCGCCAAAAGTAAAATTGGTGTATAAAGGTTGTTTGCTTTTGGGGTCTTGTAGCCAGTCGTTTTCTAGGTAAACTACCTTGTTGTTTGCGGTGGTAATTGATAAAACATTGCCATTATCTGTTTTGTATTTTACCATATTTTTTTCCTTGGCAACGAGTTCTAGTTTTAGCTCCTCCAGCACTTTTTTAGGAGCATTAATTTTTATACCCTGCATAGCAATGTTAGTGCTTGGAGGAAACTTATTTTTAAGAGTCTGCTTATCCTTTTCCAATTTGTCAGCAATACCGTCCTTATCTACTTGGATAGTTGTATTGGCATCTTGCTTGGTGTTGCTTTCCTTTTTAGGATAATTATTGCAACCAATTATAAAAATTAGTGCTAGGAAAATAGATGTAAATATTATGTTTTTCATTTTTTCTTTATTGCCGTTCTAGTGTAGCTCTCCGTCTAATTACCTAGGAAGAGTTGAGGCCCACTTTTTTGTCGGTTCGGGCTTTACTTTAGTTTAATGCGCTCTACAAACTCTTCAAATGTAGAACTAATTTCTTCCCACGGACATCCTTTAATGTCACTATGCCAATTATTACCTATCACTCTTGGATGTTCCATTGATGTTCTAAAATCTAATGCAATGGCAATATCGTCTCCTGGAGATTTACAAACTGCGATTAAAAAAGACGACCTCAAATCTCGCCAAGGCAAGGAGCTTGCCCGTGCATCAGTATCGCTATTTTTCTCAAAAAACCAATCTAAGTCTTCACATAAATTGTGCGATGCCCTTTCCATCTCTTCAAAAGTTTTAAGAAAAACAACCTCTTCTTTAAAAAATGGAATTACGGTATCTAGGATTTTATTTCCAGGATGTTTCCACTTTCCTCTAATCATTAAATCGCTTAATAACTTAGGAATTGGTAAGCCTCGAATTTTGGTTTTATTGCTCATTTATTTTGTACTCCTTTGTTTAACGTACTCACCATTTTTGATAAGGAATTGAAATGGTTTTGCTTCGCTTCGTCATTTAAAAATGTCCAATACTTTCCATTCTCCGAATTCAGAGAATAAGTGAAAAGGGATAAATAAAATGGTTCATTTTATTCCCATCACTTACTTTATTTTTCACTAAATCAACAATTTCAATTACTTCGCAACCTGCTGTTTTCATAGAACCTTCCAAAAAATAACCTTTTGTACCGACTTTGATTCTTTCTTGGTGATATTTTCGCATTTCATAATTGATTATCCACATTCTTGCAATTCCTTCTTTAAAAGGTTGACCTGATTGAATCAATTCGTTATCATTATTTTCGAATTCAGGCCAAATCATAAATATTCCTTTCAATTCATGATTTAAACATTCGTACCCAAAATCACATCTTATGCCTTGATTTGGTGATTTTTTCCTACCACCATTTTCTAGCAGCTTTCTTTTGCAAGAATATTTTTCGTGCTTAAGCCTAAGTTGTTGATTTTCAATATTTTACTGTTTGTTTTGGCTTTGAGAACCTTGCGATAAGCAAATAACTAACTAGCTCAGTAATCATTTGTAGTTAAATACAAACGGATACAACTAACTACAAACGAATCTACCCGTTTATTTTACAACTATCGCTTTCAACTGCCCTTATCTTTGCAGGGTCATTAGTTGGAAGAGTTGGTGAATAGGATAAAACAATCTGCCATCTCCATTTTACAATGACCTTTTACAAGAGCAAATTTAATCAAATTTTTATTAATAATCATAAAATTTTTAGACATGACTACATTAAGAAATCAAGTACATTTAATTGGCAATTTAGGAAAAGACCCTGTTTTTCAAACCTTAGATAGTGGACGTATGGTAGCCAAAGTTAGCATCGCAACCAAGGAGGTATACCGCAATGCAAAAGGCGAAAAAATAACCGAAACGCAATGGCACAACCTAGTAGCTTGGGGCAAAACTGCCGAGCTTATGAGCAGGTATTTAAAGAAAGGAAATGAGATTGCCGTACAAGGAAAAATCACCAACCGCACGTATGACGGCAAGGATGGCATTAGTCGTAATATTACCGAAATTGTGGTGAAGGAATTTGTGATGTTTGGCGGGGCGCAGGTGGCGGCTTAGGTTTTTATTTATAAAGAATGACCACACCTACGGCGTTCGTATTAACCCCGTTTTTTGTTCTATAAACAGGCCACACCTACGGTGTTTGTATCTTTTGGTTGCTGCAAATGCTAGGCAATTTTGCTGCATGAAGCATTTCATTTTACAGTTCCCCTTTTGTGCCTTAAAGCAAATATCTTAGCTGTTAATGTTAGGGCATTTTGTCTTACAAAGCATATACTGTAATGCTACTTTTTGTGCCGTAGGTACAACCTGTTTATAGCAACGAGGTATGACAAAAACCCAGCGCCGTAGGTGCGACCCATTTCTCTGTTCTATTAAATAGGGCATACCTACGGCGTTTGTACTAACCCCATTTTTTGTTTTATAAACAGGCCACACCTACGGCGTTTGTATTAACACCGTTCCTTGTTCTATAAACAGATCACACCTACGGTGTTTGTATCTTTTGGTTGCTGCAAATGCTAGGCAATTTTACTACATGAAGCATGGCATTTTACAGTTCCCCTTTTGTGCCTTAAAGCAAATATCTTAGCTGTTAATGTTAGGGCATTTTGTCTTACAAAGCATATACTGTAATGTTATTTTTTTGTGCCGTAGGTACAACCTGTTTATAGAAAAAACGAATAGCAAAAAATCAAGCGCCGTAGGTGCGATTCATACAAACAATTTAAAAAACTATATAAAATTACAACAATTATCATGGCAAATACATTCACACAAATGTACGTGCAATTGGTTTTTGCGGTCTCTAAACGAGAAGCATTAATCCCCAATGTACATAAAGAAACCATTCATAAATATATTACAGGCGTTATCACCAACCGAGGGCAAAAACTAATTGCCATCAACTTAATGCCCGACCATATTCATATTTTTGTTGGTTTTAAACCAACCATTAAAATCTCAGACTTGGTAAGAGATGTAAAAACTTCCTCCTCCAAATTTATTACCCTAAATCGCTATACGAGCAAACCCTTTAAATGGCAAAGCGGCTACGGCGGATTTACCTACGCACATTCACAAATAGATGCGGTATGCAAATACATCCAAAACCAAGAAACCCATCACACCAACAAAACCTTTAAAGAAGAATACCTCGAATTCTTAGAAAAATTTGAAATACCTTTCGAAGAACAATATCTGTTTAAATGGATTTAAAGATGCTTCCACAAAAAAAACCTGTGCCTCCTCTAAGAGATACAGGCTTTGCGGTATTAATTTTAATTAGGTAGATTTTGAAAACCTAAATGTGGTTTGGTATTAGTTAGTGTGTGCGGCGTGGTCTACTGACAAGCATTAATCGCCTGTCAGTTGTCTCGATTTAGTGAGGTTTTCTATTTTTGCTATCTCTTAAAAAAAAAAATCTGCCTCTAAGCTCTAATTTGCAAGGTGTTTTTAACCTTAGCCGCCTCCTCTAATTTCATTTGCAAATCAGTTTTGATATTATTTTCAAGTTCCTTAGCATAAAGTCTCCACCAGTAATGAGCAGGTAACTCTCCATCACTATGCTTTTCCAGTCGGTACATTAGTTCCACATTTGGATGTTCTTTACCATTTATTATCCTACTTAGTTTTGTTGGATGAACAGCCAAGTTTTTGGCAATTTCTTTGTTACTTCTTTGCGTTACTTTTATATATTTCCGTAGTTGGTTTGAGAAACTGAAAGTTTCATTGTATATATTGTTTTTTAAATATTGTTGAATCAGGATTTTCATCTGTATTAAATTGCTTACCAACAAGTCATGCGGGCTCATCTGCTTTAAACGGGCTAACCTTAGTTTTAAAAATTCTTCTTCCACTTCTTTTTGCTCAGATGGGCTTAAGGTTTCATTAAACACAAAGCCATCAACTATTTCTTCATCGGTATATTTTTTTCTGAGCTCTTCGTAGATTTCCTTACTCGTTTTCATCATTCAAGTATTTTTGGATTAAATAATTAGCAGATGCTTGTTCAACGCCTAATAAACGACCATACTGACGGAATCCGTACTTTTTTTGGTACAAGCTTATCAATTTCGTTTTTGGTTGTAAAGATACAAAACCGAAATAGCCACGAGCAAATGACAATTGGCAGGCAAATGCGATTAAACAACCTGCAATATGGTCTATTTTTTTTCCTTTACCTTGATTTTTTGCTTGAATCTCGATTAAGTTAAGATGGATGCGATATTCCTGTGGATGGTCTTTCAATGACATCATACCTAGAATCTCTTTTTCTTTTCCAAGAAGGTAAATCTTATAAACTTCATTTTTGCTTTCTAGCTTCCAATCAAATATAAATTGTTTTGAGGATTTGACTAATTGATAGTTTGAATCCATTACTTTTTCTATAATAGATTTTAAGGTTTTTCCGCTCTTTAGGTCTTTAAAGTTTGGCATTAGGTACATTTATTGTCTAAATGCAATATAATAAAAAATTTACGTTTTTCATAAATTATTGAGGTATTTCACCATGCAATTTGTAGTTTAGGTACTACAATATTTGCCAGTAAGTCAAAATTCTAACAAAAAAAGCCTGTACCTCCTTCCCAGAGATACAGGCTTTGCCATATTAATTACATAGATTTTAAAAACTTACTAAAT
>JAHDBT010000202.1 GCA_020630215.1 Bacteroidota bacterium | reverse complement strand
ATTTAAAGGGATTAAGTTTAAATGTTTGTCCTCCGCTTTGTCGTATGCTAAGTGCCTGTAGGAAGTTGTTAAAATTTCGGTGGTTGGTGGTTTGGTTGGAAGCTCCGCAACTTTGCGAAATTGTGGCGAAGGTGGTGGCCCATCGGTTGCGGTTGGTTCTTTC
The DNA here is from genome assembly GCA_020630215.1 of Bacteroidota bacterium. Classification (GTDB taxonomy): domain Bacteria; phylum Bacteroidota; class Bacteroidia; order Chitinophagales; family UBA2359; genus JAHDBT01. The sequence continues at coordinate 11,511 of JAHDBT010000202.1, read as the reverse complement.
TCATATTCAGTAGTCAATGTAAGGAATAGGCTTTTAAATGGTATTTGTGCTAATAATAGCACGGTGGAGGCTGCACAAATGAAGTACAGCAAATTGTAATTAATCATGATACAATTATTTTACATAGCGAGTGCAAAAGAGTTGTATCTTTGTCCTCGCTATTATTCGCTAATAGTTTGCCGCTTTAGTGCTTGTTTTCTACGCCTGCACTATTGCGGCTTTTTCTTTTCAGTTCCTATTGATTAGCTCAATGCTTTTTTAATGAGTTGTACTAAGTAGTTAGATAAACTCCTACCCTCTTTAGCCGCTTGCTTTTTTGCTGCTTCTTTTAGATTACTTGGTATTGATACCGTTGTAATTACTGTTTTACTGTCTGACATACTTTTTAAGTTTTGTTATTGAAAATTAAATACTAGTTAATAAGGTGCAATATACAATAAAACTACCAAAATGCCAAAACATTAAAATGCCATAACTTTATAGCATTGCTAATTTTTGGTAGCTTTGAGTATGGGTGCAATAATTACTATTTTCGGTTTAAAGGGTGGGCAAGGTCGGACAACAACAAGTCTATCACTATATAAGGCATATCAAAATAAAGGAGTTTCAAGTATTGGCTTGTTAGATATGGATAGACAGAAAAGTCTAAAAACATTAAACAGTACCTTTAAATTAAACTTGAATGTTTACGACTTTGAACAATTTAATGAAGCCAAAGACAACACTTTATTAATCGTTGATACTCCCCCGTACTTTGATAATGATGTAGTTAAGGTTCTGAAACTTAGTCACTTTATAATACTACCAACAAAACCTTATCCTATGGATGCTGTACGCCTCATTGATAGCATTAAGGTTATTAAACAGGAAGTACCAAAAACTAAAGCCTATGTATTATTTACCCAACTAATAACAGGTAGTAAGTATAGTAATGATGTGATAAGCAAAATTAAAGGCTACGGTTTACCCTTGCTTGCTTCTACTCTCAATCATAGAATAGCATATAGTAAAAGTACGATGACGGGTGACATTTACAAAACTGGTGATAAAAAAGCAATTAGCGAGGTGAACAACTTAGCTAATGAAGTTTACACGCTCCTAATGATTGACCAATAAATTAAAATACCAAAACATTAAAATAGTTATGGCAAAGAAAAAAGACATATCACAAACAGACATAAACGATGCTCTTGGTGGCTTAGATGCTGCTAACATAGAAAGTCAATCAAACGATATAGTAACAGGTAAGAAGGAACAAAACAAGGATAGTGCAAAGGTTGGCCGCCCTAGTCATTTAATAGATGCAAAAGGTAACAAGATACCGTCACAACAATTTACCGCCCGTATGACTAAACCAACATACAGAAAAATAACATTGGCAGTAATGGACGGTTACGCCCGTACAAAAAGCGAACTTATTGAGATAGCTGTGATTGAGTATTTAAAAAATAAAGTTTGAGAAAAATTTAAATACCAAAATACCGTAAACCTAAAATACCAATAATTTAATATTTTCTTGTTTTATTAACAACCTCATTCCCTCTAAAATCCACAAAAACACACCTGAAACTATTAACCCTTATTAGGCATTATTAGCCGTTTTAAGCCATTTTACCCCCTTTCAGGTATTATCTACTTAGTCACTTTTAGTTTGTAGTACAAAACCGCCCTATTTGATTAGTTTTTTTACCGTAGAACTATCTTAAAAACAGCACATTACAACATGTTTTTTTTATAACATGACGTTTTTTTGTCCGTATCATCTTTTTTATAACATGTTCATTTTTGACTACTCGCTTACTTTTCTGCAAGTTACACAACAAAATAAACATAATATTTGGGACAGTTGCGGAGGCAAGCAAAAAAAACACCGTCACCATTCGACACGATTCGAGCTATTTTATAGGAGGAAATGCAATAACAGTATGCTATTTTTATAATGTGTTGGGCATGAAAAATGCCGCCCAATTTTTTACAGTCGGACGGCATATATTAAAATATCTGTGCTTTGTGTTTTTCGGTTGCAATTGGATTTTTTAGAGTTGCTTTAGAGTTGCAATTGTCTTTTTGTACTTTTTATTGAATTGCCATTTTTCGGCTATTTCTGCTGTGACTTCAAAATCCATGCAGACGCTATGGGTTAACCCGTGCGTTACATTCGATTTTTTTATTCCATAAGGAAGCTTTAAATTTGTCATATTAAGTTATATTAGAAGGCAATAACTCTTATTTAAGCGTGGGAGTTTTGCCTTTATTTTTTTTGCTCGATATAGAGCTATTTATTAAAAAAGTTTTGTTTTATTATTCCGCTTCTTCACCTCCCAATATTTCCCTCGCTAATTCATCAATACCAGATTCGTCTATATCTGCTTCGCTTTGCGGTAACTTAACATTGCAAGTACCCATTTGAACAATGAAAGTATCATGCCCCACTTTTTCAACATTTGCGTCAATCTGTTGTTTCGGTTTCCCGTCTAACATTTCTTGCAATCGGTGCAACATGTCGGCCCCTTTTGGAGTATCGGAGAAAGCCCATTTTAAATACTGCATAGCTGCTTGTTCTTCTGTTGCCAGTTTTATTGTTACGCTTCCATTCTTATTAATAGAAAGCACGTCCTTTGCTTCAATCGTCAATGCACCATCATTTGCAAATAATTTTCCTATTTGGGTTTTGATAGATGCCCCTCGACCGCTTTTGTCTATATTTTGTGGATTCTTATCTAATCCGTTTGTATTCTGTTTTCCTTTGAAATTTTCTAACATGATTTTATTTTTTAGAGTTGTAATAGGGTTGTATAATTGTTTAGTCGTACTCACTGGTCACTGGTGGTATGTCGCAAATTGGGTCTTTCACTATATAAGTTACTCCGCCCGTTTTCACATCTGCATTTATTTGCTGTGTTGGCTTTCCTAAAGTGTACTCCAGTAGTTCCTTTAACTTTCCTAAATCCGAATCGTTATAAGCCTTTATTATTTGTTTCGCTACGATTCGCATTATTATAGGATGCGTTTCCGTTTCTGCCACTTCTACTAGTTCCGCTTCATTATGCCAAATCATGTTGGCAAAGACTAGTTTTAAATCGTCCTTGCTATATCCTAAATCTTTGGTTACCGTCAGCATCTTTTTTTTGCGTCCCTTGTTCGGTGGTTGGTTGGTACTGCTAAATTGTGTTTTTCTGCTTGCTACTGCTAAATTTTCGTTTGCCATGTTTTTTTATTTTGATTTGCCGTAAACGGTCGTTTTTTTTCGGGTGTTTACGGTTTGCGCTGCTTAGTCGGTGCAAGTGCTTTTCGTAGTATTCTCGTAGTATTTTGGTTTAAGCTACCTTTTTACGCCTCCGCTTCGACTGTTGCGGTCGGTGCCTTTTTCGGCTGCGCTTTTGTTTCCGCTTCGACTGCTTCGATAGGACAGGAGAATGTTCCTGGCTTTTAAATTTGTCCAGTTCTCCCACGAAATAGCGAAATAGTGCTTGGTCGCCTGCCTGCCTCGCCTGCTGTAACATAGTCAGCAAGTAGGAGCGAACAAAATTTCTACTTGAATAATTGCTAAAATGTATTATCATTGCAATTGATTTTGATTAAAGAATAGGCACTTTGCCGAGTGCCGTTATATTGTTAGGGTGATCAAACATCAACTTTTGTTTTCTTATAATAGAACTTTGATGTTTGATCACCTTTGGAGTTTTAAAGGTCGCAATCTCACTTAATAAATACTTTCCCTCAAAAATTAAATAATTCTCAAATTCGCCATTTCCGCAACGTTTCCGCTTTACATCCACATCGTAGAAGTAGGAGAGGTAATTTTTAATATTTGTCCTTGTGAGGTGTTCTTTTAAGCCCCTGACGCTAATATCTTTCACGAGTGCAAGTACATCGCCTTTTAATAATCTGTTACCCCCAGCACTTTCTATTGCTTTATCAACTGCGTTTATAATTCGCTGGTCAAATTGTGCAATCTCAAAGTTTAAGTAATTAGTATGATTGGCTTCGACTTCATTGTTCAAAGATTCCAAAAGAGTAAGTTTTGCGAGTTGCTTGTAGTGATGGCCGTAATGGTAGCGGCTTTTAAATATCATTCTTACTATTTCGCTTTCTTCTATTGTGTCGTTAAAATCTAGCTTAAATTTAAAGTACCGATTTAAATAATTTTCGACCTCTGGAAGGTTTTTTAGAACAAAGTCAGCGTATGCATATTCAAAACTACCATACTCGTACCTTACCTCGTTGTCATTCTCATAAGAACGGTCATTTATTCGAGTAGCAGCACCTTTTAATGTACGCTTTAGCGTTTCGCTTTGAGTATTTTTGTAGGCGAAAAAAACAAGGTTATCAAATTCATCCACAAACAGTTCCTTTATCATTTCGGCCGCTTGCTTGGTTTCTTCTTTTTGAGCTTGTTTTATTTCTTGAAAACTTTCCTTTTCTTCCTCTTCAGCCCCAGCACTACTTCTAATAATTACATTAGCATTAGGCAGGCTTTTAATATCTTCGATAAATGCCTCGTTCGGCATACATAGAACAATTTGTTCGTATTGCCTGTAAAGTAGTTGCGGCTCGTCCACAAAGTACCCTCTATCCTCACAAAAAGCAATACATTGCAATAATGCATTGTTTATATTATTTGGTGTCCTTAGTTCTATTTTGCAAGATTCTATTTCACGAATAAGGTTTTTTGCTGCACATATTTTTTGCAAGCGTGCCTTATCCCTTTCAAATCTTCGCTTACTAAAATATTTTCTTTGGAAACCTTCTATTTGTTCAGAAAAGAAAACAGAAACATTTACAAATTCGTACCCCCTTAATCGTGCGATACTTTGCCTAAAATTCATAAAATCCCGCCCGCTTTTGGCATAGTAAAAAATATCAATTCCCCCCGTAATAATGCTAATACCTAAAGCGAGTTTCCTAGTAGTCACTATAAAATTTACATCTTCCCCAAATTCCCCCTTATTGATAATTGATTGTATTGTAGTGCATTTTTCAGTAACGCTTTTAGGTAGTTTGCTATGGACGGCCACAGCCTTGGCCCCTGACATATTTAGTGCCTTTGCCGTGCTATCTACAAGCCGCCTACTATCCACAAAAATGATGGCTTTATACTTGCTATTGTTACTGAACCTGCTTTTTGCCTCCTGAATAATAGCGGTCATTGGGTCAATGCCTTTTCCGAAAGTGTTTATATCAATATTTAATACTGGATTTGTGGCCCTACTGCACTCTATTTTGCGGAAATTATAAATATCTTGAAAAACAAAATCGTGTGGCGTAGCTGTTAGCCCGATAACCTTTTTTGCTTCCTCCAAATAAAGCCGCAAATGTGCAATTCTTTGATAAGCACTATTTATAAATTCGTGCATTTCATCAACAACCAAAATCACCTTTTCTAAGTTTCCGTTTTTCTCTCTTAGTCTTTTCAGTAATTCCCCTGCTTGCTTGAAAGTGCATAGGTATTTGTTTTTGTACAAATCGACCGTTTTTGCATTTTCGTAATCGTCACCGCCTACAATGGCTGTAAAACCATCGAATTTCCCAGCAAACTCTTTTGTAAGAATCTCCAAAGGTGTCAGAAACAAAATGTCATGGTTTGGGTAAAGCTTTTCTAGTAGGGGTATTAAATGCAAGTTTGATGCATAACTTTTGCCGCCCCCAGTAGGAGCATGAAAGTACATTTGTTTGTGTTGGCTAATAAAATGCTCGATACTGGACAAATCACGCTCGAAACATTCTGATAGATATTCGTTGAATTTTAGGCGAAGGTGCGAAATTGTTTTTTTTCTAACCTTGTGTTCCCATGCTCCGAAACTATTTTTGTACTTCTGGTAAGGATAACTAAATGCATTACTAGTGACCTCGAAACCAAATTTGTCAATAAAAGCAGCATAGGCGGTGTCATGCTCCACTCCAAGCAAGTTGCAGGCAATAGCATAAGACTTTGCAAAAAGGTGCTTGTTTCCGTCTACACATTCCCCTTCCTTAGTAAGTGCGTATTGTTCGGCAAATACAAACGAATCAGATGTATTAATATTGGTGGTGAATTTTTCTAGGTGGTTTACTGGAGCTTCCTTCTTTACCGCCTCAATTGCGAAATGTAGATTTTTTGCAAGTTCTGATAAATCAAATTGAGAGGCATTTTTATTGACATAAATATTCGGGTCATGCGTTAAATATCTAGTACGTTTTAAATCTTTTGCGCTTCCTATTTTTATAGGCGTGCTTAGTTGCTTGAATAGGTAGGTAATTACATAATGATATGTTTTGTGTAAAGTATCGATCCAGTTTCCACGCCTCGAAATGTCACCAGAAAACAGTCCCTTTTTTATACCCTTCTTAATCATTTTAAATGCCGCTGACCGCTTAAAAGCTTTGTAATCGCTTGGTATTTGAATTTTCGTATTTATAGACATTGCGCCCGTAACATTACCGCTTACACTTGTAATTGCTGCCTCTATAAATACAATTTTTGGTAAAACAATTTCCCTAAAATGGCGAAGTTCTTCTGGCGTATTTTCGTCTATGTCTAAATTAATGATACCGCTATGTGTGTTAGGTAGCTTTGCGCCTTGACTTAAATCCACATAACCTGTAAAATTAGTTGTGCATAGCACTATAAACTTATTATCCTGATAGGTTTTTTTTCCATTGGTAAAACCTTCCTTTATTTCATCGGTAAAGCGTTCACGAATTGACAAAGTTTCCTTTTTAAAGGAGTTTCCTTTTATCATATCGTAAAGCTCAAAACGCCCCACAATTTTAGATGCTATTTTTTTTCTTGGTAGGAATATGGCGAGGGGATCGCCTCCACTATCTAAATAATTAGATATATTTTCTTGCGATACTATACTTTTTTCAGTATCTTTGTCGTAATAGTTTGACATGCTAAAAAAGGTTGTATACCTGTCAAGCTAAAACCATGTACGTACAAAAGTTTGGAAATTCCAATAATTTTTATAAACTTTGTACCTCGCATGGTTATTAACTTAACCGCCTCCTTTGTCTTTCGCTTTTCCGATTTTCCTGTCCGAAAAATTTAAAAGACATTTCTAAAAACTCGTAGGGACTAAACTACGAGTTTTTTCTATTTATGGCAGTTGGTAACTGTTATATAAAATAAAATTCTGTTGCTGTTGCTTTATTTCTACAATTATAAAGGTTTTCTATCAAAAAAACGAAGCCTTTTAAAATAAAATAAAGAATTAATTTTAATAGAAAAAAAGATTATGTAATATATTACATAACTTCGCAAAGGCTGCTTTTAGCAGCTTTAAGCGGCTTTTTACGGTCAAAGCGTTTTTATACGTTTTTAAAACGTTTTCCCTTTCTGCTTCTTGTTTTCGCTAAATTCGCCTATCTAATCTCCAAACAGGTCGTAAAACTCCAATAATTCAATATTTAAATTCCTAATCACATTATTAACCTGATCAGCTTTCAAGGGAAATTTTTTTCTTAGATTATCAGTTACTTGTATTGCAGTTTCGTCACCTCCAAAAAGCAGTATAGTTTTTACTCTTTTTTCCTTCATCAGTTCACGTAGTAGACGGTGTAAAGGTGCGTTTGCTCCTAGCTTGAATTTAAACAAACTATAATCCGTTACTTGTGTAATAGTATCTTTTACCTCCGCTATTTGCTGTTTTATATTATTTGCGTCCGTTTCCGACAATTGCCGCCTGCCTGCTTTCACACTAGATATTAAGTCTTTCATATTGAACCCTGCATAATTCCAGTATGGCAAGCTCAGGAGCGTCATTAGTTGGGCTTGTAGTTCTTTACTAGCTGCTTTCCTGTTAGTGTGGTAGTTCGTCACCACATACCCACGCTTTAAGCTCCTACGGGCTGTAACTGGTGTAAGCTCGTACCGTTCGGCTAACTGTTTAGGCGTTAGCGTCATTTCGTGTTCTGATAGTTGAATCTTGAGCATTTTGATTTACAATTGTCTTAATCCGTTAGCCATGTAATAGTTAACTATTTTAACTTTTTCTTGGTCTTAGCATCTTCTATTTGCTTGATAAAGTTTTTATCAGATAACACTTTTTCGCCCGTTTCCTTTTCGTAAGCTTCTAAGGCTTTGTTAGCCGCCTTTCCTCCTTTTTTAGCTGCTGTTTTATTCTGGTGTAAACCTTGTGCATCCGTCTTTTTTGCTTCGTTACGTGTGGTAATTTCCCCTAGTCTAGTAAATAATAATTCCGTTTCGGTCATGTGGTCACGTAGTTGGTGCTTTTGCTTTAAAGCTTTGAATTGCTTGTGTTCGGATGGTTTCAAACCAAAAACGGCTTGTGATATTTCGGATGTTAAGATAGCGTATTCTAAGCCCTTTTTTACTCCTCTTTTTTGCCATTCATCCGTTAATTTTTTTCGTACTCCAATACTCTCTAATCTTGTATTTATCCAGTTGTCGTTATAGCCTTTCAATCTATAAGTTTCCTTTAATCTTTCAAGTACTAACTCTGGATTCTCATTTTCCTGTATCCTTTCATGACCTACTTTTGCGAGCCATTGTTTGAATGGTTCTGCTTTAGGCGATGGGATGGATTGAATTAAGCGAAAGATACCCTTTGTATTAGCACATCCCATTTTTTGAATACCGCCTTTTGTTTGTACTTCAAGGAGGGGTACAAATTGTACCCACCCTTTCGCCAGTTCTGTATCACGTTTACGCAATCTCTTTATGTATTGGGCAGGGTCTTTACTTTCGGTGAGAGCTTCGACTACATCTCTAATTACAAAATGAATCTCGCCATTGTGTAAAACACTACGGATTACCTTGTCTTGAAAAACTATTAAATCCTTTAGATTGTCCATGTTATTTATTTTCGGTTGATTGCTGTTTTAGTTAGTTATACATTTATATTTTATCACTTTTTGTCATCGCAAAAACTGAACTTTTACTTTTTTTTAGTCGAAAAAATATAAACATCTATAAATCAAGTGTTTACAGCGTTTTAAATTCCAGGTTTCCGCAGCTCCCTCGACTTTAGTTAATTATCTTTTATTATACGTAACGGTTTATATTTCGTGTTCCGTAATAATGATTTTAAAGTCACTAAACAGGCTATTGACTTTAAACTGGATACTAGATAAATTAGGATTGAAACGCTTTGTAAATACGTTGTATGTACTTACTGTGTCGTTTTTTCCCTGTTGCCTCAAATCGTCACCGATGCGACCGCCTAGACGAAGAACAATTTTTAGTCCTTCTAGGTAATCGAATACTTGCTTTTTGTTGGTTCTAACTTCGACCTTGTTCGTGTCGGTGCGAAGGATAACAAAGATTTTACGCTTGTAGTTTTCCCCTATTTCGTTAGTCATGATGTTAGTTTTCTTTGGACGGCTATATTCTAAGAATATAGTTATCCATGATTAGGAGGTGTAAAAATGGTTGTTGGCTTCGTGCTGTTGCGCTCCATCGCTCCCACTAAGACGATGCCGCCCCCACATTTTGAGGAAGGACGGCACATTGTTGTTAATCACAATTGCAATAACGGTCATACAGGCGTTTTACTGTCATAGCTGAAAATTTGCCGCCTCTGGCAGTCTTATAACCATCTGTATTTAATTCTTTAGCTATCCTTGCATAACTACGCCCTAAATCCCTTTTATCACAAATTGCGCTAACTGCCTTTATATTATTGGTGTCGTTGGCTGCATTACTTCTACGTACTTCTAAGCCTTTATTAATAGCCTCTTTAGTAAATGAATGCTTGCGGTCGTACTCACCTTTTTTTGCTTTCCTTGCTGCTAAAGCTGCCTTTGTTCTGGCGGATACTTTTAAAAGTTCCTCCTCATTAATAGCAGTCTTCAAGCTTATGATTAGTTTGCTATCGTTTGGGCTATCTGCACAAACAAATGTAACATTACTATTTAAAATAAATTCCATCAATAGTTTAAATCTAGTTAGGCGGCTTGCTTCTTTTACTACAATTATAGCCCCTGTTTTGCTTGCAAGCTCTAAAGCTTTGCGAAGCTCTGGACGCTTACGAAGTAGTTTGTCAGTAGTAAAATTATTGTCTATTGATATGCGTTCTTTATTTCCGCCTGATACTATTTCTTGAAAAGTTGCAATACTAGTACCGCCTTGACTTTTGATGTAAGCTTGTACGGCTGCTTTTTGCCCGTCCAAACCTAAACCGCTATTACCCTGCTTTTGTGTCGATACTCTATAAAATTCTATAAACTGCATATCTCAATAAATTTACTGATTAACTGATAGTACAAAGGTAATCAATTTATTTTATTTTTCATAGCGTTATATCTTTGTTCGTACTTAAAACGTTATAAAATGCTATTTTAAGTAAGATATTACATAATATTGACCATTATTAAGGCTTAATAGCCGCTTTTGTTCATTGGCTTATTCTTTTTGCTTCGTTTCGTACTAATTTTTAAGGTTTTCGATTTTCCGAAAAACACCCCTATATTGTGTAATTTGTGTAATTATCGCCTGTTACTGCTTGCGATGGTGCGGCCGCTCCTACTGATCTAAGTACTTTGCAACGTCCATACGTGCGATATTTTCAACTAATCAGTACTTAGTGCTGAATGATTCAAGCATAAGCGATATAAAAAAGGGCAAGCACAATTAATGCACTTGCCCCCGTTGCACAAATCGCTTGTGCATTCAATCAGGAGCTAAGATAGTAATTATTTTACTTGCTGAATATCTCATTAAAATGTACCTCGATACGTTTTAAAAATTGCAAGTTGCCTACCATTAAAAACTTATCCGTTTTACCTAATCGCTTAACAGGTATTCTAATTTGTTTAATTTTCGTGTTCTGGTCTTGTACTTCAATAATTATATCATTGGAACGGCTAAACCACAATTGAGGCAATAAGGCATTAATGATGCGTTGCCGTTGTTTTTTGTTGCCAACTATCAACGGGTAAAACATCCACATAATACGCTCCAAATTGACGAAGCAATAAACGTAAAACGAAAAGAACCCAATTAATAAGCCTGCCAAAAATAGAAGCAGCACGGGCAAATAATAACAAGCTCCTACCATGCCCCCCAACATAGCGAAGGATAACAGGTATTTTAATAATGCTTTTATCATTGTCCTTTAATTAATGAGTGAACGAAAATAAAAATACAAACTAATAGTAGCAAAGACAGACCGCACCAAAAGTAACCCATTGCAACGGCTGCACCATGTTTAGCCATTAGCTTGTTATGTTCTTTTATGTCGCTAGGTGTCCAATGTGTGATGCTTGTTATTTTCATCAATAGACGGATAAATAAATTTGCCGTTTCTGTTAATTTGTGTCCTAATAAAATAGCGTTATTTAATGCCCGTCCTGAATGTCCTATAAATTCCCCCGTTCCATCGCTTATATTTTCAAACACTCCGACCGTGCGATCAAGCCCTCCATAATAGCCCGTTTTTATATTGACATTTCTATTTACTGTTAGGCTATTAGTACCGCCTGTTACGTGGTGTTCTTTTCGTTGTAATGTGGTTGCTTGTGTGTTTGCTAGTGCTGTATTTTCTGCACCTTCCATTCCTTGCGGTGTAT
>JAHDBT010000201.1 GCA_020630215.1 Bacteroidota bacterium | reverse complement strand
CGCTTGATGTCAATATCAATAACTATTTGCACAAAACCCAATGTGGTCTAGTATAACTTGTCTTTTAATTGCAGGCTCGAACCTTGTTCTATTTGGTGAAGACGTTTTACATTTTTAGCCGTGTAATTTTTAACGGTTATTTGTCCTCCTCCATATTCTGGCTTTTTTTGATACGCAGTAAAACCTTGCGTACAGTTATTAAGTTGTATCTTGCTAATCGTTAAAACGGATAAATCCTTAGAAGCGACACCCACAACCGCACCATTTATACTTAAATTGGTAACTTTTACGGTTGCCTGTTCGCCAACGCTTAGGCCTTTGTCGCCTGCATTAATAATTAGTCCATCAACAATGGCAATTACACTTCCCGAAAAATCCATTCCGTCATTTCCAGTATCTTCAAACCTACTATAGGATATTTTTCCTTTACAAAAATCGGCATCAAAACCATCGGCAAACGTGTTTTTAATCAAGCAATGTTTAATGTCGAAAGTAAGACGGATGAGGTTGAGGGCATCTTCGCAATGATTGTTAATAAACGAACAGTGCTTGATGTTTACATTCGATTCGTAAAAGGTAACTGCTCCTGTAAGATTCCATCCTTTATACTGTAAGGTATTGAGGTTATCAAATACTACATAGTTCATGCTAGAAGTTTCTTTGGCTTGTAATACCGTAAAACCGTTGCCACTTTTATCCGAAGAAAAAATACGAATGGGTTCGGCTGCGTTCCCCTCCATAAATACGGGCGATAAGGAAATGAACTTGGCTTTGTTTATTAAATCCAAGTGGGTGCCTGGCTCAAAGTATACTCGATAATTAGGCGGAATAAGGATGTTTTCTTTCACCTGATGTTTTCCCTTTTTAAATAAAACCACCTCCTCATTTACCGAAAACACCTCATTAGGAACCAGTTTAACATCGCTAAAAAGTTCGAGGTTAGGCGTTTGCACCGTAGGGCTTGCCCAAGGCGAAATGCGACTGTGAAAGAGGCTGTCGATGCCTGGCAATTGGTAAAAAATATACTGGGCATTAGCTGGGGCGTTTATGCTAATTTGTTGAGGTACTTTTATTTTTACATGAGCATTAAGCCAGGCTAAAGTATCGGGCAAAGGGTGCGTAATTTGTTGCTCGTTACTACCGAAACCTAGGAGCTGTATGGGCAAAAAATGATAGCTAAATACTCGTAATGTTTGCTCGTTGGTATTTTTGTTTTCGGTTTTTGCTTGCACGCTGATATTATTTAACGGCAACAACATAGCGTGTATTTTATTAGCTTGATCTCGTAAAACCTGGTTGTTGTATTGGTACTTAGGATAGTCTTTTTGTAAAAGTTGTAAACGCACATTTAAGTCATCGTTAATATCGACTACAAAACTATCAATATAACTTTTTTCGCTAAACTCATAGAGCTGTTTAATATAAGCAGTCATAAAGTCCTTGTCGGAAAACAGGGTTTTATAAAATTGGTCTACATTGTAATTAGGGTTGTAAATACTTTCTCCAAAAAAGGTTCGCTTAGGATAAGGGGCTGGCATTCCTGCACCATCAAAACCAATGGGTTCGAGTTTGCTAATTACGGGATTGTAATAAAACCGTTGGTTGTGCCAAACGGTGCTATGAAAAGCTTTGTTTATATCTACAATGGCATAGTATTTTGCTAGTAGGTTAAGGTCAAAAATTTCGCTGGTTTTTTTTAGTCCGTACTTATAAGCGTGCATTAAGTTTTGGGCAATTTCAAATTGCTGCGATAAGTTGGGCGAAGCTAGGGTTTTGCTTTCTTTAAAGGGGGCAATATCTGCCGATTTAAATCCTTCGCCTAGCACCATAATTTTGCCTGCTTGGTCGAAATCTCGTTTTCGACTCAACCAAAATCCATCTTCCGTAAAACGCAAAATAGGGCCTTCTCGGCGAAGGTGATATTCTGGTAATTGTTTTTCAAAATGTTCTTCGTAAGCATAAACCCCTAATGGTTTTTTGTTGACGCTAACCTCTATAAAATCGTATCTAGTAGATAAAACATCTTCTTGGTTGAGCATTTTATGAAACACCCATTCGCTTAAAAAACCGCGGGTTTGTGGCGCTTGTAAATTAAAGGTTTTTAGCCTATTCCAAGCATGTACATTTTTTACCTTAACCCTATACGATTGTTTTTTGCCTTTTAAATGGTCGAGCCAATCTCCTTTTAAACGCAACTCAATAGGCATTTTTTCTTCGCCATTGGTTATTTTACCATTTACCCAATCAGTATCCTCCGAAATAAGTACGCCCTCTTTTAAAGCTGCTTGTCGTTTTTTTTCTAGCTGCTGCATTCCTTTAGCATCAATCTGTAAATCAATGGTAGCAGGGTTTAAGCTTACAGGTTTATAATCAGAAAGCGGCTCGATTTTTAAATCATCGAAGTAAACCGTATTTTCGTCTTTGTTGTATACGTATACGAGTAACTCGGTTATTTTTTCTTTGGGAGAAATGGAAAAAATAATTTCTAGTAATTCCCAATTTTTATCGGTAATAATGGCTTGCTTCGTTTCTAGGTATTTGCCTCCTTCTTTGGCACTTTTTACCACTAGGCTGCCAATCGTATTTACTAACTCGCCCTTGTTGCGCCATACCGAAGCTTTGTAGTATTTATTGGTTTCGGGATTTACCCATTTGTAGACCATCCCATAAGGCGATTTTTTATTTACCTTACAAGCATATTTGCCAGATTTAGCTTTGTCTTTACTTCTCGTTTTCCCATTTTTAAAAGTGGTACCATTAGTAATAAAGGTGTCGCCCGTTATTTTTTCGGCATCGCAAAGGATGATACTGCTAGACCTGTTTTTTAATAGCGTACTACCGTAATAAACAGCCGCTAATACAACTAGTAATAAGCCAATTCCTAATAGTAATTTAGCTGCTATGGTAGTATTGCTTTTATTGGATGCAGTAGCATATTTGGCTTTTAAAATCATATTTGATTAAACTAAATTATAGTTGAGCTGTTTGCTTTTTTTGGAGTTAAAAAATAAAGACACAAAGGTAGTAATATTCTTTTTTTTAAATTGCGGTTATTAAGTGAATGAGAAAAAATAAGCTCCACTACTTTCTTTATTCTTTTTTCCAATCTTGCGTTACAAATACTCGTAATAGCTCGCTATTACTGCGCTTTGTGCCTTATCTTGAAAAAAACAATCGCACACCTTGGTGGAGTTTATTTTTTTCATTTCACTAAGGTACTTACACGTTTCTTATTTTAATAGAAATAAGGATGACCAATATAAACGTAAAAATTTGTATTTTTAGAGAAAAAAAAATACATGATGACCACAACATACATTTTTGGGATGCTTTTTAAAGCTTTTTGGTTGTTTGCAGAACAAATATTAACACTTGTTTTTTTGCTGCAAGACTACGATGACTTGCAAAATTCGGCATGGGCACAGGTACTTGGATTGGTAACCTGTTTAGCCGTTTTAGCAGTTATGGCAATGAAATACATGGCCTATAAACGCAGCAATAAGGATTAGTATTTGGTGCAATTACTTATTTACTTTTAAAACTAGCAATGGCATTGGTCGTAAATTCCGACAATACCAGTTGCCCACTCATTGCAGCCCGTTCATCTAGCAATTGATCCCAATGTTCGCAGCCTTCCCAAAATGCTTTTTTTAGCAACTGCATGGCTTCAGGATTGTAGGTCGCTAACTTTTCGGCTAGTGCTTGTACCGCTTCGTCTAATTCTTCTACGGTTTCGTATACATTGGTGTACAACCCTTTATCCCTAGACCACTCGGCACTGTGCCAAATATGTGGTGTCATCGACAATTGCACGAAAGCCGATTTGCCTACTTTGCGCTCTACGGCAGGGCCAACTACAAAAGGACCAATACCAATCATTAATTCACTTAATCGGATAGCAGCAAATTTGGTGGCCATGCAATAATCAGTAGCAGAAGCTACCCCAATGCCACCGCCTACGGCTTTGCCTTGTACTCGTCCAATAATAAATTTAGGGCAGGTACGCATGGCATTAATTACATTGGCAAATCCTAGAAAAAAACGTTTGCCCGTATCAAAGTCGGCAATGCTGCTGAGTTCGTCAAAACTAGCACCCGCACAAAACGTACGGTTGCCACCACTTTTTAAAATAATTACCTTTACGGCATCATCTTGCCCTAGTGCTGTAATGGTACTAGCAAATTGGGCGAGGATGTTGCCAGGCAAGGAATTACTTTGTGGGTGAAAAAACTCTACCGTTGCAATGCCTTTGTTAATATCGTGTTGTACGTATGCGTCCATGTTGGGTAATGTGTTTCAATTTAAAAATGATAGGGGCAAATTTAATAAAAGAATCGTTAAGGCTTGTTACAATCCTAGTTTAATTGTAGCTTGGCGGTTTTAAGGAAAAGGAAGTTTTGTTTGTTTTTCCGATTCCTGAGCATGGCTATTAAAAAAATCTATGAAAGTATTACTAGTCCTTAACGCTACCTCTATAACGGGTGCTTTAAAATCTATTTTAAAAACAGCAGCAGATTTGCAGCACGAGCACCATTTTTTATTGGCAATACCTCAGCAATCGAGTATTGGCGATTATTTGAGTGCACAAAATTTTAATTATATCCGATTGCCATTTGTGGAAATTAGTCGCAACCATCAACGCAATTTATTATACCTGCCTGCGCTGCTACGCAACGCCTATCGCCTAGCAAAAATAGTAGAACAAAACAATATACAAATTGTACATAGCAACGATTTATTTAACTTAGTGCCACTTGTAGCCAAACTGTTTAACCGCAATTTTAAAGCTGTTGTACACATTCGTCGTATGCCCGATTCGTTTCCTTTGCGGCTGTACAAAGTTTGGGTTAACTTATTGCTGCGCTATGCCGATGCTATTATTCCTGTATCGAGGGCCAATGCTCGTATTTTTAATGCATCGCCTAAAGTGCAGGTCGTGTACAATCGTTATCCCGAAGCAGAAAAACATCCGCCTTACCAAGTAAAATCGCTAGGAGAAAAAACAGCAAAAAATCCTAGCAGTATTCAGCTATTATACCTCGCTAATTTTACCCCTGGCAAAGGGCAAAACCATGCTATTGCCGCTATGAAACTATTATTGGAACAACAATCCAATTTAACTATACAATTAACCTTTATTGGCGGCGATTTAGGATTGGCAAAAAATCAGCAACTCAAAAAAAACTTAGCAGAACAAGTGGGTAACGAAGGATTAGAAAAATACATACAATTTAAAGAAAAAGTAAGCGATGTAGAAGCCGCCATGAAGCAATATGATATTGTACTCAACTTGTCCGATTCTGAATCTTTTTCGAGGGTGAGTATGGAAGCCCTTTTTTATGGACTTCCTTTAATTGCTACGGATGTAGGTGGTACTAGGGAAATGTTTGATGATGGTATATCGGGCCGTTTAGTGCCTCGTGCAGATGTGCAGGCGATGTGTGCTGCCATTTTGGAATTGGTGGAGGATGAACAATTACGAAAACAATTTTCGGAAGCCGCTTATACTAGAATTAGGAAGGAATTTGATAAAGAAGCGACTTCGTTTAAAATTGGACGCTTGTATAAACGTTTGCAATGGTGAAAATGAGAGGGAGGAATGAAAATAATTTCATTCCTCCCTAGTTGATTAAGGGTTAATTATTGGTTACTGTTTTGCAAGAAGGATAAAGTGCTTTCGTATATGAAACCTATGTTTTTCAAGCCTTTAGTTTGTGTTAAAACACCTCCCTAACTAGCAAAAAACGCTTTAATATTTTCCACTACATACTGTACTTCCTCGGTAGTTAATTCGGGAAAAATAGGAAGCGAAAGGCTGGTATCCATATACGTATCTGCAATAGGGAAATCGCCTACTTTATGCCCCATAAATTGGTAGGCATTTACTTGTGGCAACGAAACGGGATAATGAATGCCTGTAGCAATTCCCCTTGCTTTTAAGAAGTCTCGTAAAGCATCTCGTTTATCGGCCGCTACTCGCACCACATACAAATGGTATACCGATTTTTCGTGTGCTTCGTCCGTAGGACAAATAATGCCATCCATGCCTTTTAAAAGGGCATGGTACTGTTGTGCTATTTCAAAACGGCGATTGTTCCAACGCTCAATATGGTTCATCTTTACATTGAGTACTGCCGCTTGTAAACCATCTAAACGGCTGTTGCGCCCTACAATATCGTGGTTGTATTTTTGTTGGTAACGGCCGTGATTGGCTATTTTTTTACACTGCATAAATAGCTGCTCATCATTGGTAGTAATGGCACCGCCATCGCCATAAGCTCCTAGGTTTTTGCCGGGGTAAAAACTAAAGGTTGCAAAATTCCCAAAGGTGCCAGCTCGCTTGCCTTTGTAAGTTGCCGCATGTGCCTGCGCCGAATCTTCAATGACCAATAAATTATGTCGATTGGCAATGTCCATAATGGCATCCATATCGGCTATACGTCCGTAAAGGTGTACGGCTACAATGGCTTTGGTTTTAGGCGTAATCAGTGCTTCTATTTTACTAGCGTCAATATTGTAGCTGGTAGGATGTGCATCGCAAAAAACAACAGCTGCCCCACAAGTACTTACCGCCTCTGCCGAAGCTACAAAAGAGTTGGCAGGTACAATTACCTCATCTCCTGCGCCAATACCTAATGCTTGCATTCCTATTTCTAGGGCATCGGTACCATTACCACAAGCAATGCAGTATTTGGTTTGGCACATTTTGGCAAAGCGTGCTTCAAAAGTTTTAACGCTCTCGCCGCCAATAAAAGCGGTGTTTTCTACACAGTGTTGTATCGCAGCATCCATTTCGTTTTTAATGCTTGCGTATTGACGTTTTAAGTCAACAAATTGAATATTTTGGGTTGCTACCATGATTGGTTTTTTTTTAGTGGTCAGATCGTTCGCTTCGCTCTCTGTCAGTAGTCAGAACGCTTCGCTGTCAGTTTTTTTGGGGGGTAACATCGCTGCGCTTGTTACTTGGGGTTTGAGTCACTAGCACTATCTATCTGTTACCTATTATCATCTTTAAAAATCAAACGACAAATACACTTTTTTTCCATTGACCATTGCATAAGGTGGTTCAAAAGGAGGGAAGTGGGTGGCTCTAATATGTCGATCAATTTTATCGGCGGGCCAGCTTAAATCTATTTGTTTAATGTCGTTTATTTCGTGCCTAAAATGGTACGAGCTGCCTCGTTCGGCTTCTAGGCTTTGTTGGGTAGTGCGCTGGTAATTTGCTTGTATCAAGTTGGCTAAATTATCCTCAAATAATTGTACGGATGCTTGCACGGTTAAATCGTACAATTGTTTTACCCTACAATCGGCAGGAATTGGGAAACGACTTTCAAACAAAATATCGCCGCCATCAATAGCGGTTTCCATTTTGTGGAGGGTTGTCCCAAACACTTTTGCATCATCCACAATGGCAAACGAAAACTGATTGCAGCCTCGGTACTCTGGCAATGGAGCCATGTGTAAGTTAATGGCTATTTCCTGTGCCTTATCAATATGTACTTGTTTGAGTATTTTGTGGTACTGTACCGAAATAACAATATCAACCTGTGGAATTTCTAAATAATCTTTTAAGGATGGATAAATAGGAATCTCCTGTTGTTGACATAACTTGTAAATAGTTTCCTCGCCGGCATCCAGTTTATTTTTAGTCGTTAATACGCCTACTACTTCTGCATTTAAATTAGGAACGGTTTCTAATAGCTTTTTTAAACATTGGTAACCTATGGGCTTGGAACCCATAAATACAATTTTCTTTTTCATTGTTTTTTTTTAGTGGTCAGATCGTTCGCTTCGCTCTCTGTCAGTGGTCAGAACGCTTCGCTGTCAGTTTTTTTGGTGGGAGGTAACATCGCTGCGCTTGTTACTTTTTACCTTCTACAAAAATACGTTCTACAAAAAACTAATCAATACGTTGTGCTACGGCATACATATTTTCGATAAGTTCTACTACTTTGAGTCCGTCGTAGGCGTTGGTCATAATTTTTTCTCGGCCGTTGAGGGCTTGTACTACATTGTGAATTACCTTGTCATGATTACTCATCGAACCTTCGTAGTAGCCGTAGTTATTGGCGGGTCCAGAAGAAGGCAAGTCGGTAATATCAAAATTATTGGTTTTTTGGTAGTCGATGGTGTTGAGGTATTTACCGCCAATTTTAATGGTTGCGTTTTCGGCAAAAATGGTAATCGAGCCTTCCATGTTTTGTTGGTAGCACGAGGTTGTGTAACTGAGGCTGCCTAGGGCATTGCTCTTTTTAAAACGAAAAATAAAATTACCGCTGTCTTCAAAATCAATGAGGCTGCCGTGATTGGCGTTTTTGGTAATGCCGTTAATAATTTCGAAATCGCCAAAAAGGTAATACACTACATCTAGGAAATGGCTGTATTGCGTAAACAAAGTGCCGCCATCTAATTTTTTAGTGCCTTTCCAATCGGAGCGCAAGTAGTATTGTTCGTTTCGGTTCCAAAAGCAGTTAACCATTACAGAATACACTTGCCCCAATTTTTTATCGAGCATTAATTCCTTAACTGCTTGTACAGGAGGGTTAAAGCGATTTTGTTTTACCACAAACAATTCTCGGTTATAATCCAAAGCGGTTTTAATAAGGTCTTCGCAATGTTCTTTGCAAATGGTCATTGGTTTTTCTATGAGGGCGTGTTTACGAGCTTCTAGCACTCGCATTCCTGCTTGGTAGTGTGCGCCATTAGGCGTACAAACCGATACAATATCAATTTGTTCATCGTTCAGCAAATCTTCTAAAGTAGCAAAAGCGGTAACGTTGTGCTTTTCGGCAAAGGCCTGCGTAGTAGCAGGTACAATATCGAAACCGCCTACTAAATTGGCTTCTGGATGTGCTTGTATATGTTGGGCGTGTCGGTTGGCAATGTAACCGCAGCCAATAATGCCAAAGTTTATGTTCATGATTTTATTGCTATTATGATAAAACAAGGGATTTAATTGAGAGGGCTTTCTAGTGCAAAAGTAGAAATAAGTTAATGATTACACAAAGCATTTTAAAAAGCTTGATTGCAAGTAATAACAAACTAATGATATATACTCACTACTTCCTAATTAGGTTCATTGTAGTTCGGCTAGTAAAGCAACCAATTTTTTAGTGAGGTTTTCTCTCGAAAATTGTGCAACCGATTTGGAGGTGCTGGGCGTATTTTTTTGTTGTTGATAGTTCTCAAACAATTGTAAAACGCCTGCTTTAATACCTTCATAATCGTCATAATCAAAAATAGTCCCTGCTTTACATTCCTGCAAAATACCTGCCACATCGCTATTGGCTGGGCCTAGGGCTAGGATGGGCAAACGGGCAGCCAAATATTCGTAAAACTTACCCGTAATTTGCGCCTGTGCATTGTCTGAATTATTAAGTAGTAATAAAAAGGCACTTGCTTTAGGATAGGTGGCTAAAATTTCGTCGTGCGATACCCAACCTTGTATATTTGTTTTGGCTTGTACTAGTGGATGTTGTGCTATTTGTGCCTGTACTTGTTTGTCAACATTGCCAATTAACTCTAGGCGAAAGGCTTGGTTAAAATCGGGATTGTTTTGGCATAAATCGTTTAGTGCTTGCCATAGTTTATCGGGATTGCGGAGGTCGTTAAGCAAACCAGTGTGGTAAAGGTTAAAGTTAGGGTGATGCGTAGGCGTAGGAGGGAGGTGTGCAAAATCGCTGGCATCATATCCGTTGTGGATAATGGCAAGTTTATTGGGTTTTAGGGTAACAAAGGCATCGGCCATGCTAGGACTCACCACAATGGTTTTGTCGGCATTGGCAACCACCTTTGCTTCTAAGGCTTGGTGTTTTTTAAGGGAGGAGGCACGGAGGTGAAACTTGTGTAAAATATCAAAAGTAGCCCAAGGGTCTCGCATGTCTGCTATCCAAGGAATAGTGTTGAATTGTTTTTTTAGTTCGAGTCCTATTAAGTGTAAACTGTGTGGCGGTCCTGTTGTTACAATGGCATCAACTTGGTTTTCGGCGAGGTATTTTTTTAGAAATTTCACCGATGGTTTTACCCAAAATTTGCGAGGGTCGGGAATCATCATATTGCCTCGTATCCATTGCATAGCCGTTCCTACTTTACTTTGGTTTTTGCTTTGTACCACGCCAAAATTTACCCCACCTTTTTTTTTGCCCGTTAAAGTTCGGTATACATTATAGGGTTCCCAAATAGGTTCTTTAATCACCACACATTCGGGCGGAATGTCTTTTAGTAAAGAGGCATCGGTAATATCAAAATCGGGATTAGCAGGCGTGTACACAATGGGCTGCCAACCAAACTGTGGTAGGTATTTGGCAAACTTTAACCAACGCTGCACGCCCGAACCTGCACTAGGCGGCCAGTAATAAGTAATGAGGAGGATTTTTTTATTCACAAGATTTAATTAAATGACTATTTTGATGCTTGAATTGCCTGCCAAAATTACTAATAAATTTAAAATTGTTGCTGGCACAAGTTTTACTTTGTCTTTTTAACGTAAAAAAGGACTTGTACTTTAAAAATAGTACAAGCCCTTTTTGTTTTGCTTTTAAGTTGAAAAGTACTTCCTGTTATTTTAAACTGGTTGAATAGAAATAACGAGTGCAGGAATGCCCATCGCACTTTTTTGCGACATAACAGCAGTAGCGTTAAATTGAACCTTTAAGCCTGCTTTTTTATATTTATCGGGTAAAGTTTTGCCTGGTAAATAATGGTCGGTTCCATCAACAAGTGCCCAGTGACCCGCTTTGTTAACAACGGTTGCGTTTACTTTTCTAACCAGCTTATTGCCAACTGGTTTTTTTTCTGGTGGTTTTGGAGAAGCTTTTTGTATTTGCGACTGAATTTTGGTGATTTTTATTGGATTGCCAGCCATACGTACCCCTTTAGGAATAGGGAGGCGGTCGGCACTAAAAATTATTTTTTTACCATCTGTTCGAAATGCTTTAGGGAGCGATACGCCAGGTAAATAATGGGTATTATTTACAGCAATAATCCATAATTTGCCTTTTGTTTCTACCGTCCCTTTTTCCTCTTTAATAGGTGGTAAAGTTATTTTAGGTGTAGCAGGTTTTACGGTAGGTTTAACCTTGCTAATACCTTTTGAGTTAACGCTTTCTGTTGCTTTAAGCACTTTTTTAGTGATAATAGTAGATTTGGTAGGCTTTCTAGTTGGCTTTGCAGGACTTTTGCTTGGATTTTTACTAACACCTTTTGAATTAACGCTTTCTGTTGCTTTAAGCACTTTTTTGGTAATAGTGGACCTAGTAGGTTTTGTTGGTTTTTTAGGAGGTGTTGACGTAGAAGCAGGACGCTTAACGTTAGTCGTTATAACACTTAATTTTACTGAAATAATTCTACTATTAGGAGCTGGTACGGTTATGCCAGAAAAAATAACAGGTAAATTATCTTTTTTCATCCCACGGCTCAAAGAGTTTCCTGGATTATAGGTTTTGTTGCCTGCGACGATAAAATGCTTACCATTAATTTCTTTTATAATTCCCTCTACATTGCTTAATTTTTGTGGTTTTTCCATTGTCATTATATGTTTTGCGTTGTTGCTAGGAGAGTTATTTATGAAAACAACAAACAGATTTGGTAAAATGGCTTTTTGAGTGTACTAAGAGGTAGTAAATGTACGAAAAAATGTGTTTAGATGTTTAGTAAGTACTAAAATTTATTGGCATCTTTTCTGTATAAAAAGAAGAAGTAATGCTTAAGTAGCGAATAAATAATAACTTTAGTGAAAAGGGATAAATAACTCCC